>NZ_BAAAHE010000016.1:0-13727 GCF_039525035.1 Sporichthya brevicatena | reverse complement strand
GGCCGCGACCGGGACCGGCGCGGCCGCCACGAGCGGATCCAAGGGCAAGGGCGCCGGTGCGGCCGCCGGTGCGGCCGGATCGAGCCTCGCCTCGGCCGTGCAGCGGACGGTCGAGACGGCGCCGATCTTCGGCGGCAAGGCCGCCTGCAAGCCGGCCCACCTCTCGCCGGTCAACATCGGCAACGTCAGCACGCTGTCCGGTGTGCTCGGTGAGTTGTTCTCGCCGGTGCGTTCGGCGCTGGAGACCTTCGCGACCTCGCAGAACGCCTGCGGCGGCCTGAACGGTCACCGCATCAACCTGATCGTCGACGACGACCAGGGCGACCCGGCGACGGCGTCGACCAAGGTCCAGCAGATGATCCAGAACAAGAAGGTGCTGGCGTTCGTCGGCAACATCCAGCTGCTCACCGTCGACGCGGTCGCGCCGGTCATCCGCAAGTACGGCGTGCCGATCCTCGGGTCGGACCTGACGAACAACACGTGGTTCACGAACCCGCTGATGTTCCCGCAGGGCTCGAGCGTGCAGTCGATGGCGTACGGCTACATCGACGCGGCGCTGAACCACTTCAAGACCCCGAACATCGGACAGGTCTGGTGCATCGAGGTGCCCCGGGCGTGCGAGCAGATGGAACGCGCGTTCCAGGAACTCGCACCGATGATGGGCGCGAAGGTCAAGAAGACGATCCAGGTCTCCATCACCGCCCCGTCGTACGTGCAGCAGTGCCTCGACCTCAAGAACGCCGGCGTCGAAGCACTGGGACTGTCCTTCGACGCGGCCTCGCAGCACCGGTTCGCCCGGTCCTGCACCCAGGTGGGCTACCACCCGAAGGTGTTGCCGTACCCGCTCGGTGTCGGCAACGAGAAGCAGTTCCTGCAGGGCAACAAGTGGCTGGGCAACGCCTACGTGCCGATGAACCACTTCCCGTGGTTCGCGAACTCGACGCCGGCGGAGAAGTACTGGCAGGCCTCGATCAAGAAGTTCAACCCCGGCTTCACCTCGGGTGGCACCGCCGCCATGGGTTGGGCGAGCGGGGCGATGCTGGTGGCCGCCTCGGCCGGTCTGTCGGCCGAGAACCCGACGACGCAGCAACTCCTCGAAGGCCTCTGGACCTTCAAAGGTCAGCAGTGGACGACCCTCGGTGGGCTGACGCCGCCGCTGACGTTCGGCAAGGACCAGAACCCGCGGGTCCCGTACTGCCTGTACGCCGCGATCTCGAACGCGGACAACACGGGTTGGGTCAAGGCGGTGTCGAAGCCGGTGTGCACCGACGTCCTCGCCCCCAGCGACCCGCAAGCCAAGGCTCGGGGGTAGCGGCGTGGATGTGTCCTGGCTCAGAAGTCAGTGGGACCGGGTCCTCGCGATCGGTCTGACGGTGGCCGGTGCCGTGTGCCTGCTCGCCGGGTACGCCGGCGTGGCGGACTCGAAACTGCTCGCCGAGCAGACGCGGTACATCACCTCCGGCGGTCTCGGTGGCCTGTTCCTGCTCGCGCTCGGGGTGACGCTGTGGGTGTCCGCCGATCTCCGGGACGAGTGGCGCAAGCTCGACCGGATCGAGCGGATGCTGGCCGGCGGGGTCCTGCGCTGGGCAGAACCCTCGGCGGCCGCCGAGACCGAACCTGAGGTCCCCGACGTCCCGGAGGTCTCCGAGATCACCGAGATCTCCGAGGTCTCCGAGATCCCCGAGGTCCGCGACCGCACGCCGGTGGCGTTCCGTGAACTCGCTTAGCGCTCCCGTCGCCGCGCCCCTGTGGTCGGTGCGTGCGCACCTCGTCCACGGGGTGCTCACCGCACTGGGGGCGGTCCTGTTCCTCGCCGGGACCGCGGTCGTGGCGAACGAGAAGGTGTACGCGGACCAGGAACCGGGTCTGGCCGTGGCGACTGTCGGCGTGGTGCTCGGCGGGGCCGCGGGTCTGCTCCTGCTGGTCCACGGCCGGCGCCGGGTCGCGGTCCGGCGTGACCAGTCGCTGAGCCCGATACCGGCCGCGCCCGGCGTGACGGGGGCGACGTCCCGGACCCGACCGGCCCGGACCCGATCGGCTGACCCGGCCGGGTTCGTGGCCGGTGAGGGTCTCGTGCACTTCCACCGGCGGGACTGCTCGATGGCGGAGGGCCGGCGCTGGCCCGTGACGGACCGCGCCGGCCACGAGCGGGCGGGTCGCCGTCCCTGTGGGGTGTGCCGCCCGTGAACTCGTTCCTGAACTACCTCGTGCCGGGCATCGCCGACGGCTCCGTCTACGCGCTGGCCGCGCTCGGCCTCGTGCTGACCTACAAGACGTCCGGTGTGTTCAACTTCGCGCACGGCGCCCTGGCGGCGACCGCGGCGTACGTGTTCTACGAGGGGTACGTCGAGCAGAGCTGGCCGTGGCCGCTGGCGTTCGCGGTCAGCCTGCTCGTCGTCGGTGTCCTCGGCGGGCTCGTCCTCGAGCGTCTGGGGTCGCTCCTGGCCTCGGCGCCGACCGTCACCACGGTCGTCGCCACCGTCGGCCTGATGGTCCTGCTGCAGTCGCTGATGACGGCGATCTACGGGGCCGCGGACAAGAAGAGCGGAGACTTCCTCCCCACCAACGGGCCACGGGTCGGGGACGTCACCATCTCCTACGGCGACATGCTCGTCACGGTGTTCTGCCTCGCGGCGGCGGGCGGTCTGTTCCTGTTCTTCGGGCGGACCCGGATCGGCAAGGCCATGACCGCGGTCGTGGACGACCCCGACCTGCTGGCGCTGCAGAAGTCCAACCCCGCCGTGGTGCGCCGGCTGTCCTGGATCCTCGGGTCCTGCTTCGCCTCGATCTCCGGCATGCTGCTGGCCCCGAAGCTCGGGGTGTCGGTCAACGTCCTGGTGCTGATCGTCATCGCTGCCTACGGAGCGGCCGCCGTGGGGTTGTTCCAGAACCTGCCGCTGACGGTGGCCGGCGCCTTCGCCATCGGCGTGATGGTGAACTACTTCCCGGCGCAGGCGCAGAAGACCGACTCGCTGTTCCTGCAGAGCCTCCCGCGGAACATCCCGTTCCTCGTGCTCCTGCTGGTCTTCCTGTTCGTGCCGGCGCGGTTGCTCACCGAACGGGGCATCCGCAACGTGCGCCGGTTCGAGGCCCCACGCAGCTTTTCGCCCCGCATCACCGGCACGGGTATGGCCGGTCTCGCTGCGGTGCTGCTCCTGGTGCCGCACGTGGTGGGCGAGACCGACATCACCACCTACAGCGCCTTCCTGGCCTACGCGATCATCTTCCTGTCGCTGGGGATGCTGCTCTACATGTCGGGGATGATCTCCCTGGCCCACATGGGTTTTGCGGCGATCGGCGCCACGGTCTCCGGCAAGCTCATGACGCTCGGGTTCTTCGACTGGCTCCCCGTGGTCGGTGGGCGGACGGTCTCCTGGCCGGTCGCGATCCTGCTCGGCGGGCTGGTGGCGGTGCCGTTCGGGGCCGTCGTGGCGATTCCCGCGATCCGACTGGCCGGGATCTACGTCGCGATCGCGACGTTCGGCTTCGGCATCCTGCTGCAGCAGGCGTTCTACCTCGCGCCGGTCATGTTCGACGTCGCCGCGCTGGTGCAGCACCCTCGCCCGGGGACGGAGTTCTACGTCCCGGGCACGGCCACCGCCGAACCGGTCGAGGGCCGGGCGGCGTCGCTGCTCGGCGTCGACTTCGAGAACGAGCGGAACTACTACTACCTGGCGCTCGCGGTGTTCTTCCTGATGGCCGCGATCGTCCTGCTGGTCCGGCGCAGCCGGCTGGGCACGTTGTTGCGGGCGCTCGCGGACTCGCCGACGGCGCTGGCCGCGCACGGGGCGAACATCAACGTGATGCGCGTGCTGGTGTTCTGCCTGTCGGCGTTCATGGCCGGTGTGGGTGGCGGCGTCCTGGCGGGCGTGACCCAGTCGGCGAGCGGTTCACCCGGTGGCGTCTTCGACTACACCACCTCGCTGATCATCGTGGCGGTGCTCGGGTTCTGCGGACGGCGGCCGATCCTGTCCCCGCTGGTCGCGGCGTTCGTCTACCAGGTCATCAAGATCTACCCGCCGTTCGACCACCCGACCATGATCGAGTACCGCGGCGTCATGTTCGGCGCGCTCGCGATCCTGGTCGCGATCTGGCCGGCGCTGAACTGGAACGTGCTGCGTGGCCCGCGTGGTCGGGAGCGCGAGGCGGAGCCCTACGGGCTCGGACTGCCGCGGCGGCCGGAGGAACCGCCGGCTGCCCCGCTCCCGGTGCGACCGGCGGACGCCTCGGCACCGGTGCTGGTCAGCGTGGGAGGGCCCGATCGTGAGCACTGACCTCGAGGTCGCGAACGTCACCGTGCGGTTCGGTGGGATCCTCGCCGTCGACGACGTCTCCCTGTCCGCGCGGGCGGGGCAGATCACCGGGCTGATCGGGCCGAACGGGGCCGGGAAGACGACGTTCTTCAACGCCTGCACCGGGCGCAACCGGCCCCAGTCCGGCACGGTCCGGCTCGGCGGGCACGACCTGCACGGGCTGCGGACCTCACGGCGGGCGCACCACGGGCTGGGCCGGACGTTCCAGCGCATGGAGTTGTTCGAAAGTCTGACGGTGCGTGAGAACGTCCGCTGCGGGCCGGCCGCTCATCTGTCCGGCTCCCGGCCGCTCGGGCTCATCCACTCGACCCGTCGGGAGACCCGGCAGATCAACGCCTGGGCCGAGCAGGCCCTCGAGCGGTGCGGGATCGCCGACCTGGCGAACCGCGTCGTCGGCGACCTGTCCACCGGGCAACGTCGTCTGGTCGAGCTGGCCCGGGCCATCGCCACCCCGTTCCGGTTCCTCCTGCTCGACGAGCCGTCGTCGGGGTTGGACGTCTCCGAGACCCAGGCGTTCGGCGCGGTGCTCACCGACTGGGCGGCCGAGACCGGTCACGGCATCCTGCTCGTCGAGCACGACATGGCGCTGGTGTCGGAGATCTGCCAACAGATCTACGTGCTCGACTTCGGCAAGGTCATCTACACCGGCACGACCCGCGAGGCCCTGTCCAGCGACCTGGTCAAGGCAGCGTACCTCGGGGAGGCCTCCGTTGTTTGAGCTGCGCAACATCACGGCCGGCTACGACACCGGGACCGTCCTGCGGGACGTCTCGCTGACCGTGCCCGACAACGCCACCGTCGCCCTGCTCGGACCGAACGGCGCCGGCAAGACGACGCTGCTGCGGGTCGCCTCGGGGCTGCTGAAGCCGTACTCGGGGCAGATTCTCGTCGACGGCGTCGACGTCACGGGAGCCGCGCCGCACCAGCTCGCGCGCAAGGGCGTCATCCACGTGCCGGAGGGGCGCGGGATCTTCCCCTCCCTGACCGTCGCGGACAACGTCCTGCTGCAGTCCCCGCCGGGCCGGTACCGGCAGGGGCTCGCGATCGCCACGTCCACCTTCCCGCGACTGGGGGAGAGGGCCCGTCAGATCGCCGGGACGATGAGCGGCGGGGAGCAGCAGATGCTCGCGCTCTCCCACGCCTACGTGGGCAACCCGCACGTGGTCCTGCTCGACGAGGTGTCGATGGGCCTGGCGCCCAAGATCGTCGAGGAGATCTTCGAGTACCTGACCGACCTCGGACGCCGCGGCGTCGCCCAGCTGCTCGTCGAGCAGTACGTGGGTCAGGCGCTCCGCATGGCCGATTTCGTCTACATCCTCGACCGCGGCCGGATCAGCTTCGCCGGCGAGCCCGGGGAGATCAGTGAGGAGACCATCATGAACAGCTATCTCGGGTCGTTGTCGTCATGAGGGCGTCGCGATGGGTGGCCGGCCTGGGAGCGCTCGGCGTGGTCGGGACGTCGGCCCTGGTGCTCGGAGCGTCCAGCCCGGCCGCGGCCGACGACACGCGCTACAACCTCTCGGCTCGCGGTGACGCCTTCTACTTCGAGCTCAACGGCGACGAGATCCCGGTGTCGCCGAAGAACGACGCCGGTTCCCTGACCGCGGCGGCGGAGACGAAGAGTTCCGGCGGGAGCTCGGGGTACGCCGGCATGCCGTACTGGGGCAACACGGTGCAGTACCTGCCGGGGACGCTCAACGGCATCCCGAACCAGTTCGGGGCCCCCGACCTGCAGATCCCGTTCGCCGTCCTGCCCGGCTACGTCTCGACCTCGTCGGCGGGCACTCCGGAGGCGTCCGAGGACTTCGGTTTCGGCCGCATCGAGTCCCGCAGCGCCCAGAACGGGGCGTCCTCGTCGGCCTCCTACGGCGCACCGGGGAGCATCCCGGCGCCGAACCAGCAGCAGACGGCGAACGCCACGACCGAGAGCACCGGCAACGCGGTGTCCGCCGTCGCGTCGGGGAGCTCGTCCGGCTTCGTCAGCGGACCGCTCGAGGTGGCGCACTCGACCGCGGTCGCCTCGATCACCCAGAGCGTCGGGCGGGCCGCGCAGGTCGAGAGCAAGACGTTCGGCCGGTTCGCCGTGAACGGCCAGGAGTTCGGGTTCGACCAGAACGGGTTCCGTTACCTCGGCCAGGGCATGTCGAGCGAGGACGCGATCGCCGGGGCGAACAGCGCCCTGAACGCAGCCGGCATCGCGCTCGAGCTCGCGCCCGTGGTGACCGACAAGGACGAGACCGGCCGGACGACCTACTCCATCGGCGGTCTGATGGTCACGACCACCCAGGACAGTCCGAGCGGCGCCGGCACCTTCACCGTCACCTACGTGCTCGGTCGAGCCTCGGTCGGCGCGGGAGTCGCCCGGATCGGGTTCGGCACGGCGGCGGGCACCGCCGACACCGCCGCAGACACCGCCGCAGACACCGCCGCCGACAGCGCCGACGCCGCCGACACCGCGTTCGTTCCGTCGCTGGGCGACTCCCTGCCCGCCGCACTGCCCGCCGCACTGCCCGCGGGCCTCGCCGCGGACGCGGCGGCGGTCCCGTCGGCGGTGCTCCAGGTGGATGCGGACGGCGCGCTGGTCCCGGTCGGGGAGGTCGTGGCCGGGCAGGCGTTGCCGAAGGTTCTCGGTGTCGCGCTGACGGGGAGTCCGACCGGGGCGCGGGGTGAGTGGCTCTACGCCCCGCTGCTGCTGGCGGGGGCGGTCGTCCTGGTGGCGCGCTTCGGCGCGGTGCCCGGGCGGACGCGCTCGCGCTGACGCGGGTGCCCTAGCCTTCGCCCATGGCTTCCAACAACGTCTTCCTCGACATCGCGATCGGCGGCCAGTCCGCCGGCCGCCTGGTCTTCGAACTCCACTCCGACGTGGTGCCCAAGACCGCGGAGAACTTCCGCGCGCTGTGCACCGGTGAGCACGGCTTCGGGTTCAAGGGCTCGAAGTTCCACCGGATCATCCCGGGCTTCATGTGCCAGGGCGGTGACTTCACCCGCGGCGACGGCCGGGGCGGCAAGAGCATCTACGGCGAGAAGTTCGCGGACGAGAACTTCACGCTCAAGCACACCGGCCGCGGCATCCTGAGCATGGCCAACGCCGGCCCGAACACCAATGGCTCGCAGTTCTTCATCTGCACCGAGCAGACCCCGTGGCTCGACGGCAAGCACGTCGTGTTCGGCAAGCTGGTCTCGGGCGAGGAGACGCTCGATGCCATGGAGGCGCAGGGCTCGCAGAGCGGCGCGACCAAGGCTCCCGTCGAGATCGTCGACTGCGGAGAGGTGCCCGCAGCCTGAGCGCCACCCTGGTCGCCCGCGGTCTCGCGGCCGCCCACGGGGACCGGACCCTCTTCTCGGGTCTGGACCTCACCATCGCCCCCGGCGACGTCGTCGGCGTCGTCGGGGCGAACGGGGCGGGCAAGTCCACGCTGTTCCGCATGCTCGCCGGGCTGATCCCGCCCGGCGCGGGGCAGGTCACGCTCTCCCCGGCGACGGCGAACGTCGGCTACCTGCCGCAGGAGCTGGCGGCCGTGCCGGGGGAGAGCGTCGGGGATCTGATCGCCCGGCGGACCGGCAACGCCGCCGCCTCGGCGGCGTTCGACGCTGCCACCGCTGCTCTCGCGGAGGGCCGTCCGGTCGACGGTGTCCCCGCGGAGGACGCGTACGCCCTCGCTCTCGACCGCTGGATGACCCTCGGCGGCGCGGACCTGGAGGAGCGAGCCGAGGCGACGCTCGCCGACCTCGGCCTGGCGGTCGACCTGGCGGTGCCCATGACCTCGCTGTCGCGTGGGCAGGCGAACCGGGTCAGCCTCGCCGCACTGCTGCTGGCCCGCTACGACGTCTTCCTGCTCGACGAGCCCACCAACGACCTCGACCTCGACGGCCTCGACCGCCTGGAGAAGTTCCTCTCCGGGCTGCGGACCGGCGTCGCGGTGGTCAGCCACGACCGCGAGTTCCTCGCGCGCACGGTGACGCGCGTGGTGGAACTCGACCTCGCCCAGCAGAAGGTCTCGGTCTACGGCGGTGGGTACACCGCCTACCTCCACGAGCGCGAGGTCGCCGCGCGCCGGGCCCGCGAGGAGTACGACGAGTACGCCGAGCGCGTCGGTGACCTCACCGAGCGGGCCCGCGCCCAGCGCGCCTGGATGGAGAAGGGCGTCAAGAACGCCCGGCGCAAGGCGACGGACAACGACAAGATCGGCCGCAAGTTCCGCACCGAGGCGACGGAGAAGCAGGCCGCCAAGGCGCGTCAGACCGAGCGCCTGCTCGAGCGGCTCGAGGTCGTCGAGGAGCCGCGCAAGGAGTGGAAGCTCCAGATGGAGATCGCGGTCGCGCCACGGGCCGGCGCGGTCGTCGCGACCGCGAACGGCGCCGTCGTCCGCCGCGGGGGCTTCACCCTCGGCCCGGTGCATCTGCAGGTCGACTGGGCCGACCGGGTCGCGATCACCGGACCGAACGGTGCCGGCAAGTCGACGCTGCTCGCGCTGCTCCTGGGTCGCCTGCAAGCTGACGAGGGGTCAGCTTCCCTGGGTCCAGGCGTGATTGTCGGCGAGATCGACCAGGCCCGCTCGGCCTTCACCGGCTCCGCGACGCTGCTGCGCGCCTTCGGTGAGCAGGTGCCCGACGAGACCGAGGCCGACGTCCGGACCCTGCTCGCCAAGTACGGTCTCAAGTCCCAGCACGTCCTGCGTCCGGTCGAGAGCCTGTCGCCGGGGGAACGCACCCGCGCCGGGCTCGCGCTGCTCCAGGCCCGGGGCGTCAACCTGCTCGTCCTCGACGAGCCGACCAACCACCTCGACCTCCCGGCGATCGAGCAGCTCGAACAGGCGCTGGAGTCCTTCCCCGGAACCCTGCTGCTGGTCTCCCACGACCGCCGGCTGCTCGAGACGGTCCGCGTCAACCGCCGGATCGCCGTCGACGCCGGGCACGTGGTGGAACAGCTGGTCTGAGCCGGCGGCACCGGCGCCGGACATTTCCGCCCGAACGTCCACGAATCCTCCGCCGTGGGCACAGAATCGTTCAGCCCCGGACCAAACCCCGCTCAGGGCTGCGGTGCGGCGGACGGACGCTCGCCTAGGGTCGAAGCTCGCGGACGACCAGGGGGGTCTGAAGGTGGCACGGCATCGCACGGGTGCGCGGAGGCGCCGTCGAATGTCTCCGGCCGTGCCGGCGCTCGCCGTCGTCGCGGTCCTCGGTGCCCTGCTGCCGCTCGGCTCGGCGAAGGCCGACCCGTTCCCGCTGCCGATCCCCCCGATCCCGCTGCCGCCGATCCTGCAGCAGGACTGCAGCACGGCGAATGAGCCGATCGTCCCCACCAGCGTCGAGGTGGAGGACCTGTCGGACGAGATCCCGGTCGTCGCGCTGAGGCGCAAGCGCAGCGACGTCCCCGGCACCCCGCCGACCACCAAGGCGGGCCGCTGGGTGATGGCCTTCGACCTCGACAGCGGCATCCGCCCCGGCGCCCGCACCGGCAACGCGTTGTTCAACGCCCACACCTGGCCGGACGGCAGCGCCCTCGGCAACGCCCTGCTGCGCGAGCTCCACGAGGGCGAGTCGATCGTCGTCAGTTCCGACGAGGGCCGGTTCTGCTACGAGGTCAGTCAGCGCGTCGAGGTCCGCGCGAACTCCCGCGAGGCCGCCGAACGTTACTTCGCCCGCGGCGGTCCCCACCAGATCGCGATCGTCGTCTGCTCCGGCAAGCGCCTCGGCCCGGGGAAGTGGACCCACCGCACGATCTGGTACGCCAGCCCGGTTCGCTGACGGACCCTCAGGGCGTGTGGCGCGGTGCCCAGCCCCGGCCGACCAGCCGCTTGGCGGTGAGAAACGCCCGCGCGCCATGAGCGAGAGCGTGCCGGGTAACGACGTTCTTGCCGGCGATGGTGGCGGCCATGATCGTGATGTCGAGGTCGGTGTCGACGCGGCGGTGGGTGAACCGCCAGCCGTCGGGCGTCCGCACGAGGTCGTCGTGGTAGCGGCCGGTGGTGAGGAACCGAAAGCGAGAGCGGTTCTGCTGGCGGTTGCCGACCAGCACGGAGCAGATCTGGACAGCCGAGTCGCCCGAGATCTCGACGGTCGGGTCGGTGGTCAGGTGCATCGTCCCGAAGCCGAACTTCGACACGTTCTTCTCGATCTCGGCCCGCCCGCGGAAGGTCGCGAGGCCGACGACCTCGAAGACCCCGTCCTCGGTGAAGCACTGGGCGAAGTCCGCGAACCGGCAGTCGTCGACCGCCCGGTTGTAGCGCGCCGACAGTTCGCGGATCGCGACGTAGTCCGCCAGCCACTCGCCCTGGTCCGGGATCGGGACGGTTCCGTGGGTGACTGCATCGACCGTCATGCGGCTCCTCTGCCCGGGGTGGCGAATTCGATACATGTTAGATCTATTCAGCGGGCCGTCGGCACGGGCCACAATGCCTGCGGCGACGGGCGCCGGCCGAGGGGGAGCGATGACGAGCACGGGGGAGTTCCACCTCGACGGCCAGGAGCACGTGCTGCTGCAGTCGTTGCTCCAGATCGCCGGGCTGTGCGACACCGGCGGCGAGGCGAAGCTCCTCATCCTCGACGGCCAGGTCACCGTGGACGGGGAGGTCGAGACCCGCCGCGGGAAGAAGATCCGCGCCGGCCAGCGCGTCACCTGCGGCGACGTGGACATCGAGGTCATGCCCTGAGCTGTGGCGGGCGTGTCGCCCTATTCGGAGTCAGAGTCGGGGCCGGCGTCGTGCGCGTCGAGTAGTCGCAGGACCGCCTCGATCAGCGGGGGCAGCTCGCGGGTGACGGTGTCCGCGACGATGGCGTGCGCGGTGTCGAAGTAGCGGTGGGCGAGGTGGTTGCGCATCGCCTTGATGTCCGCCCAGGGGATCTCGGGTTCCTGCGCGAGCAGGGCCGGCTCCAGCGCGCCGACGGCTTCGCCGATCTCGATGAGTCGCACGCGGACCGCATCGAAGATCAAGCCGTCGGTGATGTCTCCCCGCTCCAGGTGCGAGGAGATGGCGTCGCCGCGGCGATGACGTCTTGGAGGCGTTCGGTGTGCCGTCGGCTCACAGCGGGATCGCCTCGCGAAACACCTCTTCGCGAATTCGCGCCTTGAGGGTGTCGGCTGGGATGACGTCGACGGGGACACCCAGGAGTTCGGTGAGCTCTCGGGTGAGGCCGGCCAACCCGACCAGTCCGACTCCGCGTTCGAGATCGACCAGGAGGTCGACGTCACTCTCGGCGTGCTCATCGCCACGGGCGACACTGCCGAAAACCCGGAGGTTGTGCGCCTTCCGTCGAGTTGCGATCTCGAAAATGGCGCGTCGATGACGACGGAGCAGTCGTCCGAGCCGGGTGTTCGGGAGGCCGAGCTGGTCAGCCGGGACGGGGAGGAGCTGGATCCGCATCCGATGGCCCGTCGCTTCGACCAGCTTGGTGAGCATCGGAAGGCTCGGTTCTCGCCGGCCCGCCTCGTAGGCGCTGATGACGGGCTGGGCGACACCTGCACGGGCGGCCAGCTCCGTCTGCGAAAGGCGTGCGGCAGTACGCGCGCGTCGCACTAGCTCGGCCGAGCTGGTCACGCAGGCAGGCTATCACGGATCGTCTATATCGTCTGTGCGGCGACGGACGGACGAAGAGTTACTGGGCGGCTTGCCGTCGGTCGATTACCGCCAGCCGACGGGCATTCCACTCCAACACGACCGGGCGCGGCGATCTCGTCGAGCTTGGCGCGGACAGCCGCGGCACCGCCACGGCGTCGTGCATCTGCCGCCCGGGGGAGTTTCGCCGCGCCGGGCCGGACGATAACCGCTTCTGAGCTGCGAAAACGCTGGAGCGGGTGACGGGAATCGAACCCGCATGACCAGCTTGGAAGGCTGGACTGAAGCGGAACGAACCTGCAGGTCAGCGGGGTAAAGGTCCTCAAAATCCGGCCGGCGTGACCTCTACGTGACCTAAGCGCGCCGCGACACGAACCGGGCGGGCCGTCGGACGGGCATCATGGTGGCTATGGAGTTACGCCCCGGTCTTACCGTCGATGATGCCGCGCTGTCGGCCTTCGCGACCAAGCATGGCGTAGCTCGGCTGCTCTTGTTCGGTTCCGTTCTCCGCGCCGACTTCCGGTCCGACAGCGACGTAGACGTGTTGGTCGAGTTCCTGCCCGATCGCATCCCAGGGCTGCTCGGTCTGGCCGCTATGGAGTTGGAGTTGGAGAGCTTGGTTGGACGAACAGTCGAGCTGCGCACACGCAACGATCTCAGCCGACACATCCGCGATCGGGTCGTCGGCGAGGCTCGGCTGCTGTATGCCGCTTGACGACCGGACCCGGGTGCTGCACCTACGGGAGGCCGCGCGGAAGGCCGTGAATTACAGCGTCGGCCGGACCCGCAAGGACCTCGACGACGACGAGCTTTTGCGGTTGGCCTTGGTCAAGCTGGTGGAGATTGTCGGGGAGGCGGCGAAGGGCGTCAGCGAACAGTTCCGGCAGGAGCATCCGGGAGTGGCGTGGTCGGCCGCAGGGCGGATGCGGGACCGTCTGGTCCACCACTACTTCGACATCGATCTCGACGTCCTCTGGCAGACGATCCACGAGGACCTGCCGGCGCTGCTGGTCGCGGTTCCTGATCCGGACACGTGACGCGCCATCGGCTCAAGGCAGACCGGCGCGGTCGAACTCGTGTTGCAGGCGAGGTCGGCGCCGGTGTTCCTCCCGGAGGGCACGGACGAGCTCGTCGACCTCCCGGGCCTTCTCGGTGCCCGCGGCGAGCTTCCGCATGGTCCTGAGCCGCCGGGCGGCGATGCGATAGTTGCCCGCATCGGCCTTCACGAGGTCGCCGTCCACGAGCGTGGCGAGGACGGGGAGGACAGCCAGCGGGTCGAGCTTCTGGTACTCCTCCACCAGGCGGGTCCAGGTGTCGCGGTCCGACAGGCCGAGATCGTGCGCGAGCGTCCACGCCTGTTCGACGTCGTGCAGAGTCAGCAGCGCGAACAGGACCGCGTCGAAGTGCGAGCTGCTCAGTCGCTCCATCACCTCGGGCTGCACATTCGGCCAATCGCGTCCAGCAGCGGCATGCAATCTCGCGGCGGTACCCGAGGAGGGCCAGCGCTCGAACATCGACCGGCGCGCGGCGAGCACGTCGGCGGGCCGGTGGATGGCGAGGAGTTCGCACCAGTAGTCCCCGGCAAAGCGCGACTGGTGGCCACCGTCGAACTCCGTCGCCTCACGCGCCCAGTCGATGGCCAGGTCTGGATAACCGGCCTCGGCGAGGGCCTTCGCAGTGTCATGCAGCCAGGCGGCGACCCGGCGGTCGCGGGCGTGGGTGGCGATGATCGCCGCGACGTCGCGGTCATGGACGGCCAAGCGCTGGTCGTTCCACTCCAGCACGAACCACTCGTGTGAATCGCCCCGGGTCTGGTGGAGGCTCTCATTCCAGGAAGGATGAGAGTCGTGGCAGCACC
>NZ_BAAAHE010000015.1:15011-159029 GCF_039525035.1 Sporichthya brevicatena | reverse complement strand
CGGGCCCGCCGCGGGCGCGGTCGGGGCCGCGGTGCCGTGGCCCGGGTACGCCGGGTACTCCGACAGCGGGGTCGGCGGAGCGGGACGTTTCGTGCTCTCCGCCGCCGCCGGCGCGTCCGGGTCGGCCGGCGGCGCGGTGATCGCGTCGATGTCGAGAGCGGCCAGGACCTCGGGGCTGAGGCGGCTGCGCCAGTCGTCCTCGACCTCGGTGAAGGAGTCCTTGTCGAAGCTCGGCCACTTCACCTCGGGAGTCGAGGAGAGGTTCTCCTCGATCGAGGCCAGGAAGGCCGCCGGGTCCAGCGGCGCGGGCTCGGCCGGCGGCCAGACCGGGGCCGTGAGGGGGTCGACGTCCTCCGTCGCCGGGGCCGCCGGGGCCGCCGGGGCCGCCGACGCCGCCGGCGCGACCGGGTCGATCGGGGCCACGGGGTCGATCGGGGCCACGGGGTCGATCGGGGCCGCCGGCGTGACCGGCGCGGGCGGAGCCGCCGGGCCGTCGGCGATCGCGGGCTCGCTCGGGGTCCAGCTCGGGATCTCGGGGGTCCAGGTGTCGAGCCCGGTCTGCGCGGCGACGTTGTCCCACGTGTAGGCCGACATCCAGTCGTCGGCCGCGGCCGGCTTCCAGTTCGGGTCGCTGAGCGGGTCCGGCTCGGCCGGGAACGGAGTGCCGGACACCGGGTCGACGGCCGGGGCCACGGACGCCGCCGGGGCCGCGGGCTCGGTCGGGAAGGTCGGGGCGGCCGGCTCGGTGGTCGGGAGCGCCGCCGCGGGCTCGGCCGGGGAGAGCGGGTCGGCCGGGGAGACCGGGTCGGGGGTCGGCAGGGTCCAGCGGACCGGGGTCGCGCCGGGCTCGATCGGGATCACGGGCTCGGCGTTCTCGGTGTCGGAGCCGCCGGAACCCCAGTCGACGCCGACGTTCGGCATCCAGGAGTCGTCGTCCTCACCCGCGGCGAGGGCCTGGTAGGCCTCCTCGAGGCGGGCGTCGGCGGCCTCGCGGGCGAGCAGGGCGCGGGAGACGGCGCGCAGCAGACGGTTCTGCGTCAGCGGCAGCGAGAGCGTCTTGACGTTGTCGTCGGCGAGGCGGAGGGCGATCAGGCGCGGGCTGTCGGAGACCGACTCGGCGATGATCAGCACCGAGGTGTCGATGTCGTCGCGGCGCAGGGCCCGGACCACGTCGACCATGAGGTCGGGGTCGCCGAGCTCGAGCACCAGCAGGTGCGCGGCCGAGGCGAACTGGACCCAGCCCGGAGTCTCGTCCGGGTCGATGGGGATCACGTTGAGGTCGTCGGCCGTCAACGCAGCCGCGATTGCCGCGTTGCGGGAGACGACGAGTACGTCGCGCAGTGTGTCCTCCAACCCCGATGCGGCCCAGCGCTCGTAGGCGTGGGCGCACGTCGACGATACGGCGAATCAAGATCACGACGGGCGGGTTCCGCCGTTCTGGTCACCCGTGTTCAGGCGGATTTGGGCACGCGGGCCCGCGCCGGGGGACGGCTCGCCACAGATGTCGGTTTCGTCCCGTCACTTTTCGGCGGCACTCAGCCCGCGGCGACGGCGGCGACCACCCGGGCCCGGCGGGCGGGTTCGCGCCACCGGTGGGCGCCGCGCAGGACCCAGCCGACGGCCGGAAGGGTCAGCGCCGCCGCCACGGCGAGCGGGATCCAGGCCGCTGGGGCGAGGGTGAGGACGGCGAACGCCGACCCGGTGATCGTGGCGCCGATCGAGAGCAGCAGCGTGTCCGCGAACAGGGCACCGGGCGGGGCGGGGGTGTCCCGAGGGCCGCGCAGATCGGCCCGGTGAGGCCGGCGCACCGAGATCGTCAGACAGGTGGCCACGACCGTCGCGGTGCCCACGACGAGGGCGCCGACGACCGCCGCCGCCTCGGCCCCGGTCGGGGCGGGGGCGCGGCCGAGGGAGAGCAGCACCGTCGCGCCGGAGGTGAGCAGGCACAGCTCCGTGAGGACCCGGGCCTTCGCGAGATAGGCCGTGCGCGGGTCGTGGGGCAGCGTTGCGAGCCAGGCCGCGCCGCCCGCGTCGAGACAGAAGACGTTGATGCCGAACAGCAGGCCGGTCCCGGCCGCGACGATCGGCGGCAGCAGGACGATCGAGGACCACTCGACGTCGGCGACGAGCGCGACCGCGCCGGGCACCAGGGTCAGCAGCACCACCCCGCGGCGCAGCGCCGGGGCGCGCCAGACGCTCGCCCGGTCGACCGCGACGAGTTCGGCGAACGCCGTCCGCCGTGGACCGCGCCGGCGCACCGGCACGGCGAGCCCGGCGGCGGACCGGTCCGCGCGGCGGGTCAGCGCCCAGCCGCAGGCCCGGACGGCGAGGGCGAACGCAACCCCCGTGCCGAGCAGGAGCCCCGCGAACCCGGCGGCCCAGACCGAGAGCGAGCCGGCCCAGGCCTCGTCGAGCAGCGGGAGCATCGCGCTGGTCGGGAGGGCGTCCAGGGCGGCGCGACCGGAGCCCGCCGCCACGACCGCTCCGACGCCCACCGCGCCGGCGACCCCGGCCACGGCGAGGGCGAGGCGCCCACCGCGCCGGGCGCGGATCCCGACGGCCGTCCACGCCAGCGCGGCGCCCGCCGTCGTGGTCAGCGCGACGTAGGCGAGCGTCGTCAGCACCGCCGGCGCCAGGCGCGGCCCGCTGCCGGTGAGGTACCCGGTCGCCGTCGCGACCCCGAGGACGTGGGCCAGCCAGGTGATGTTCAGCGGGGAGAGCAGCAGCGACCCGACCGCGATCGTCGCCGGCCGCACCGGGTGCGCCACCAGGGACTCCTCGGGCACCAGCGGGTACCCGCCCCCGGCGGAGAGCGGCGCGAGCACCGAGATCACTGCCAGGGCCGCGAAGAGCGCGGGGGCGAACGGGCCGGCGTCGGTGCCCGCCGGTGCCGCGTCGGCGAGGGTGGCACCGGTGGCGACGGCGGCGGCGAGGACCAGCGGGACCGCGGCGGCGCCCAGCACGAGGGCGGCGCGCACCCGGTCGGAGCGGACCATCTGCCACCGCAAGCGCGCCAGCGCAGCAACCTGACGTAGCGTCAGGCTCATCCCCGGACCCCGCCGAGCAGGCCGCGGTAGCGCTCGGCGCCGGTCTCGCCGTCGAGCTCGGCGCTGGGGGCGGCGCCCACGATCCGACCGGCCCGCAGCACGACGGCCTGGGTGGTGGCGCGCACGACCAGCGGCAGCAGGTGCGAGGAGACCAGCACGGCGGTCCCGCCGACGCGGAGCTCGGAGATCAGGTCGAGGGTGGCCTCGACCCCGACCGGGTCGACGCCGTCGAACGGCTCGTCCAGCAGGAGCACCCGCGGGGCGTGCAGCGCGGCGAGGACCACCGACAGGCGCCGGCCCATGCCGTGGGAGAACCCGGCGGTGACCCGGTCCGCGTCGGCGCCGAGGTCGAACCGTTCCAGAAGATCCCGGGCCCGGTGCTCCCACCCCGCCGGCAGGCGCCGCAGCCGGGCGGCGAGCTCGAGGTGCTCCCACGGGGTCGCCCGCGGGATCAGACCGCCGACGTCCGGGCAGTACCCGACGACGGCCCGGGCGCCGAACGGGTCGGCTCCCACGTCGACGCCCCAGACCTCGACGTGGCCGGCCGTGGGCGGCAGGGCCCCGGCCAGGACCCGCAGGGTCGTCGACTTGCCGGCGCCGTTGCGGCCGAGCAGGCCGACGGCCGCGCCGGCCGGGACCGACAGGTCGACCCCGTCCACGGCGGGGGCCCGCCCGAAGCTGACGCGCAGGTCGCGGACCGCGATCGCCGGGGTCGGCGTCGCGGGCGGCGTCGGCGGGGGCAGCGGGGGCGTCATCGCTGTCAGTGTCACCCGGACCCGCGCTTTCCGCAGCAACTCCGGACATTCCGGGCCGTGGTTCTGATCGCGCCGGGAGGCCACTTACCCTGGGCGTATGCGGGTCCACGTGGTCAGTGACGTCCACGGGTCCGCGGCGGCGCTCAAGGCGGCCGGGGAGGGTGCGGACGCGCTCGTCTGCCTCGGGGACCTCGTCCTCTTCGTCGACTACGACGACCACGCCGGCGGAATCTTCGGCGAGCTGTTCGGCGCGGAGCGCGCGGCGCGTTGGGTCGCGCTGCGCACCGCCGGGCGCGTCGAGGAGGCGCGCGACTACCTGCACGAGCTCTGGGCCGAGGTGCCCGGCGACCGGTGGTCGTACATCGAGCGCGCCGTCCGCGCGCAGTACACCGAGCTGTTCGCGGCGATGCCCGACCCGACGTACCTCACCTACGGCAACGTCGACCTGCCGGCACTGTGGCCGGAGTTCCTCACCGGCGCCCACACCGTGCTGGACGGGCAGGTCGTGGAGATCGGCGGCCGGCTGTTCGGCTTCGTCGGCGGCGGCCTGCGCTCGCCCTACCGGACGCCGTTCGAGATCTCCGACGAGGACTACGCCGCCAAGGTCGACGCCGTGTTCGCGGCGGCCGCCGAGCTCGGCCGGCGCCTCGAAGTCCTGTGCACGCACATCCCGCCGGCCGTGCCCGAGCTCACCTACGACGTCGTCGCCCGGCGTTTCGAGCGGGGCAGCGAGCAGACCCTCGCCGCCATCCGGGCGCACCAGCCGGACCTGGCCCTGTTCGGCCACGTCCATTCGCCGCTGGCGCCCCGGCTGCGGATCGGGCGCACCGAGTGCGTCAACGTCGGGCACTTCCGCGGCCGCGAGGAACCGTTCGTCCTCGAGTGGTGAGCCGCGCGATAGCCTGCGTCACCTGATCAGCACCCTGCCGGGAGGACCGGAACCGATGGCCGACTCGACCACGGCGAGCATCACCGTGAACGCCTCGCCGGACGAGGTACTGGCCGTGATCGCGGACTTCGAGGCCTACCCCGAGTGGACCGGCGCCGTGAAGAAGGCCGAGGTCCTGGGGTGGCGCCCGGACGGGCGCGCCGAGCTCGTGCACTACCAACTCGACGCCGGCGCGATCAAGGACGAGTACACGCTGACCTACGACTGGTCGGGTGTGCCGGACCTGCTGACCTGGACCCTCGTCGAGGGCCAGATGCTGAAGATGCTCGACGGCTCCTACGCCCTGGCCCCGGCGGAGGGCGGCGGCACCAACGTGACCTACACGCTGTCGGTCGACGTCAAGATCCCGCTGCTCGGGATGATCAAGCGCAAGGCCGAGAAGGTCATCATCGACACCGCGCTGCGCGAGCTGAAGAAGCGCGTCGAGGGCTGATCCCATGCCGCTCCCTGTCCCCGGC
The DNA here is from genome assembly GCF_039525035.1 of Sporichthya brevicatena. Classification (NCBI taxonomy): domain Bacteria; kingdom Bacillati; phylum Actinomycetota; class Actinomycetes; order Sporichthyales; family Sporichthyaceae; genus Sporichthya; species Sporichthya brevicatena. The sequence goes on along the minus strand of NZ_BAAAHE010000015.1, from coordinate 153,820 downwards.
GCCGCCCGGTGAGGGTCCTGCTCTTCACCGGGAAGGGTGGGGTCGGCAAGACGACCGCCGCGGCGGGGACGGCGACGCTCGCCGCCGCCCGGGGGCGTAAGACGCTCGTCCTGTCCACCGACGCGGCGCACTCGCTGGCCGACGCCTTCGGGGTCCCGCCGAGCGCCGAACCCGCCGAGATCGCGCCGAACCTGTTCCTCGCGCAGGTCGACGCCCAGCGCAAGTTCGAGCGGACCTGGACCGAGATCCGGCGCTACCTGCTCGGCGTCCTGGACTCCGTCGGCGTCGACCCGATCGAGGCCGAGGAGCTCACCGTCCTGCCCGGCGCCGAGGAGGTCCTCGCGCTGCTCGAGGTGCGCGACCAGGTCCGCTCGGGACGGTGGGACGTCGTGGTCGTCGACTGCGCCCCGACCGCCGAGACGCTGCGCCTGCTCGCGCTGCCCGAGGCGCTGAACTGGTACATGGACCGGGTGTTCCCGATGGAACGGCGGATGGTGCGGGCCCTGCGGCCCGTGCTGAACCGCGTCACCGGCATCCCCATGCCCGCCGACGGGGTCTTCGACGCCGTCGAACGGCTGCACGCCGAGCTCGCCGGCGTGCGGGAGGTGCTGACCGACCCGGGCACCTCGGTGCGGCTCGTGCTGACCCCGGAGTTCGTGGTGGTCGCCGAGGCCCGCCGCACCCTGACCTCGCTGTCGCTCTACGGGTACCGGATCGACGCGGTCATCGCGAACCGGATCTTCCCCGCCGAGGGCGCCGACTCCTGGCGAACCGGCTGGGTGGCGGCGCAGACCGAGATGCTCGCCGAGATCGAGGCCTCCTTCGCCCCGCTGCCGGTGCTGCGCTCGGGCTACCGGGCCGCCGAGCCGGTCGGTGTCGAGGAGCTCGGCGCCCTCGCCGCCGCGGTGTACGCCTCCCGGCTCCCGCAGACCGACTCCGACGCCGACCCCTGCGCCCTCCTGGCGGAGACCGAGCCGATGACGATCCGCGCGGTCGATCCGGGCCGGTACGTCCTCTCGCTGGCGCTGCCGCTCGCCGACAAGCGCGACATGGACCTGCGGCGCAAGGGCGACGAGCTCGTCCTCACCGTCGGCGGCCACCGGCGGTTGCTGGCGCTGCCGAGCGCGCTGGCACGGTGCTCGGTCGGTGGGGCGCAGCTCGCCGGGGACCGGCTGGAGATCACCTTCACCCGGGAGATCCCGTCATGAGTGAGCGTCCCACCGGCGACGCCTTCGGCACCGCCGCCGAGGAGGCCGCCCGGCTCGTCGACGCGCTCGGGCAGTGGTTGGCGGCCCGCGCCGCTGCGCGGCCGTCCGGCCCGATCGACCCGGAGTACCTGAACGCGCACATCGCCACCGGCTCCGCGGAGTGCACGGTGTGCCCGCTGTGCCAGCTGATCGCCCTGGTCCGCACCAGCAGCCCGGAGATCGCACACCGCCTCGACGACGCGATGGAGGCGCTGCTTGCGCTCGCGCGCACGGCGCTCGACGGTTTCGAGCGCGCCCGGGCCGGGAAGCCGACCGGATCAGGGTTCGAGACGATCGACATCACCTGAAACGTCCGGCCGGTGAACGAACTGATCTCCCGTCAGCTATGACACCGCTGTCGTCAGGTTCGGAGGAGGAGCGTCCGTGAACGTTGCGGTCGGCGTCGACCTCGGCGGGACGAAGATCGCGGTCGGCCTGGTGGCCGCCGACGGTGCGGTGCGGGCCCAGACGCGGCGTGAGACCCCCGACGGGCCGGACGCGGTCGTGGCGGCGATCGCCGATGCGGTCGCCGAACTCGGGGACGAGGCGCGGGGCCGGCCGGTCGGGATCGGGGCGGCCGGGTTCGTCGACGCCGGCCGGCGGCGGGTCCTGTTCGCCCCGAACCTGCAGTGGACCGACGTCCCGCTCGCCGCGCAGTTGAGCGACCGGCTCGGGACGCCGGTGATCCTGGAGAACGATGCCAACGCCGCCGCCTGGGCCGAGGCGCGGTTCGGCGCCGGCGCGGGTGCGGACTCGATGGTGCTCGTGACCGTCGGCACCGGCATCGGCGGGGGGATCGTCCTCGACGGCCGGCTGGTGCGGGGCGGCTTCGGCGTCGCCGGGGAGCTCGGGCACCTGCCGCTGGTGCCCGACGGCCGGCCGTGCGGGTGCGGGCAGTCGGGCTGCTGGGAGCAGTACGCGAGCGGCACCGCGCTCACGCGCGCGGCCCGCGACCTGGTCGTGACCGCCCTCGCTGCGGGGACCGGCGCGGAAGCCCTCGTCGCCGCCTGCGGGGGAGACCCCGAGGCGCTGGAGGGAACCCACGTGCAGGACGCCGCGGCTGCGGGTGACCCCGTCGCCGGCGAGCTGCTCGCCGACCTCGGGCGCTGGCTCGGCCGCGGGCTCGCCGCCGTGGCCGCCGTCCTCGACCCCGGCGTCGTCGTGATCGGCGGCGGGGTGGCCGGCAACGGTGACCGGCTGCTGGAGCCCGCCCGTGCGGAGTTCCGCCGCCGCCTGCCGGCCACCGGAAACCGTCCCGAGGCCGAGATCCGGCCGGCCCGGCTCGGCTCGGCCGCCGGGCTCGTGGGTGCGGCCGACCTGGCCCGGGAGGCCGCCACCTGAGCGGCTCGCCCGACCCCGGAGTGCGCGTGCGCGTCGTGAGCTACAACGTGCGCTCGCTCCGGGACGACGCCGACGCCGTGGCGGCGATCCTGCGCGGGCTGGCCCCGGACCTGGTCTGCGTCCAGGAGGCGCCGCGATTCCTGTTCTCGCCGCGCCGGTGCCGGGCTCTCGCCGCGGCGGCGGGGCTCTCCGTCCTCACCGGCGGGCGATCCGCTGCGGGCAACCTGCTGCTCGGCGGTCCCCGGGTGCGGCTGGTCTCCGCGTCCCGCGTCCGCCTGCCCCGGTCCGGGCGGCGGCACCGTCGGGCACTCGCGTCGGCGGTCGTCGACGTGGGCCGGCCCGACGGTGCCGCCCGGTTGCTGGTCGGCGGTACGCATCTCTCGCTCGACCCGCTGGAGCGGGAGAAGCAGACGCGCCGGGTGCTCGCCCGCCTCGAGGCGGCGGACGTCCCGCACCGGGTGCTCGGGGCGGACGTCAACGACGTCCCCGGCAGCCGCGTCTGGACGCTGCTGACGGCGTCGTTGCGGGACGCCTGGGCGACCGCGCCGACCGGCGGCGAGCTGACCTTCCCCGCCCGCGGCCCGAACCGCCGGATCGACGCCCTGCTGGTCTCGCCGGGGATCGAGGTCCGGTCGGCCGGGGTGCCCGCCGACCTTGCGGCCGACCCGGCCGCTGCCACCGACCACCTGCCCGTGCTGGCGGAGCTGGAACTCCCTGCTGCCGAAGGTGTCTGACTGAGAGTCAGGCTGAGAGTCAGGCTGGGCGTCAGACGACGGCGCCGTTGTCGCCGTCGTCCGGGCCGTCGTCCTTCATTCGGTAGACCAGCGAGGCGAACCCGCCGACGAACGCGGCGATGGCGAGGAACGTCGCGCCCTCGATCGGGTACCAGTCCAGCGAGGTGAACAGGACCAGCAGGATCGGGCCGCCGACGACCCCGAGCCACGAGAGCTTGGTCTGCAGGTCCATCCGCGGCAGCGGGGGAGGCGGCGGGGGCACGTAGTGCTCCTCCGGTTCCGCCGGCTCGGGCTCCTCGGGCGTGCTCGCGCCGCCGGGCAGGCCCCACGCGGCGTCCGGGTCCTCGTCCTCGCCCTCTCCCCGGCCCTCGCCCCGGCGCAGCACCCGCCACGAGCCGCTCGCGCTGGGCGCGTCGGGCTCGACGTCCTCGGCCGGGGACCAGGGGGCGACCGGCTGCTGCTCGGTGGAGGTCTGGCCGTACCCGGCCACGATCGCCCGCCAGGCCGCGTCGAAGTCCTGGCCGTCCTCCTCGGCCGCGGTCCCCGCCGCGCTCCCCGGGGGCACGACGTCCGGCGGGGCGGCGTCCGGAGCGGTGGCCGGCGCGGTGGCCGGCGAGGAGCTGTCGGGAGGCGGGACGTCGCCGGGGCCGAACTCGTCGCGGCGGGCGTCGAGCACGGCCCGGGCGGCGCCGGCCGCGCCGGCGTCGACAAAGACCCGGTCGGTCGGGCGGTTCGGGAGCTGGATGTCCATGTACGGCCCTCGAACCCCGGGGGCGGGGGAGGCGTAGGCGGCCACGCCCTCCTCCCGCAGCGCCTCCAGCAGGGCGTCCGCCAGCTGGGGCTCCAGGTCGACCAGGGGCACCCAGCGCTCCGCGGAGAGCCCGTTGGTCCGGTGGGGGGTGCTCACCCCGACGTCACCGTGGGCCGGATGCGGCGGATGAAGTCCAGGCTCTCGCCGAAGATCCGGTCGGCGTCGTTGTCGAGCGTTGCGACGTGGTAGCTGTCCTCGAGCACGATCTCGGTGACGTCCGTCGACGAGACCCGGGCCAGCACCAGGCGCGAGCTCTCCGGCTCGACGACGTGGTCCTCCGCGCTGCGCAGCAGGAGCAGCGGCTGGGTGACCTTGGGCAGGTCCGCGCGGACGACGTCCCAGGCCCGGCGCAGCGAGTACAGCGCGCGCAGGGGGACCCGGGAGTAGGCCAGCTCGTCGACCCCCGGCTTCTTGATGTCGCTGCCGATGCCCCCGAGCGAGGGGAGGACCCGCTGCAGGACCGGCAGGACCTTGAGCCGGGGGTCCAGGCCGATCACCGACGGGTTCACGACGACGACGCCGGCCAGGTCGCGGCCGTGCTGCTCGGCGAGGCGCAGGCTGAGCGTCCCGCCCATGGACAGACCGCAGACGAACACCGCCTCGCAGCGCTCCCGCAGCGCGAGGAACTCCCGCTCGATGCAGGCGTACCAGTCGTCCCAGGTGGTCATGTTGGCGTCCTGCCACCGGGTGCCGTGGCCGGGCAGCCGCGGCAGGGCCACGGTGAGGCCGGCGGCGGCCAGATGCTCCGCCCAGGGGCGCATCGACTGGGGGCTCCCGGTGAATCCGTGGCACATCAGGGCGCCGACGGGGCCGCCCGCGTGGTGATAGGGCTCCGCCCCCGGCAGAATCGGCACGAGGGAATGGTACGTGGCGCGGCCCTAGGCTTCCGGCGGCGACGACCGGTCTTCAGGGAGGGGTGCGGGTTGCTGTACTGGTTCCTCAAGCATCTCGCGCTCGGGCCGTTGCTGCGGGTGCTCTACCGCCCGTGGGTGGAGGGGCTGGAGCACATCCCCACCGACGGCCCGGCGATCCTCGCCAGCAACCACCTCTCGTTCTCCGACTCGTTCTTCCTGCCGCTGGTGGTGCCGCGCCGGATCACGTTCGTGGCCAAGGAGGAGTACTTCACCGGGACGGGCCTCAAGGGCCGGTTCAGCGCGGGGTTCTTCCGCGGGGTCGGCCAGATCCCGATGAACCGCTCCGGCGGGACCGCCTCCGACGCCGCCCTCAACGCCGGCCTGGAGGTCCTGCGCCGCGGCGAGCTGTTCGGCATCTACCCCGAGGGCACCCGCTCCCCGGACGGCCGGCTGTACCGCGGCCGGACCGGCGTCGCCCGGCTCGCGCTGAAGGCGGGCGTCCCCGTCCTGCCGGTCGCGATGGTCGACACCGAGAAGATCCAGCCGCCGGGGAAGGTGATCCCGAAGATCGCCCGCGTCGGGGTGAAGATCGGACCGCCCCTGGACTTCTCCCGCTACGCCGGGCTCGAGGACGACCGCTTCGTCCTGCGGTCCGTCACCGACGAGCTGATGTACGAGCTGATGCAGCTCTCAGGCCAGGAGTACGTCGACATGTACGCGAGCGCGGCCAAGGAGGCGCAGGCGCGGCCGTCGACCTGACGGGTCTTCAGGCCAGCAGGTCGAGGACCAGAGCCGCGGTCCAGGAGAACTCCGTTGTCCCCGCCCCGGTGCCGGTGTCGGCGTCGTAGTACTCGCGGAATCCCTCGGCGCGGACGGCGTCGAGCAGGCCCTGACGCAGCGCCTCGGCGCGGGCGTAGTCGCGGTGGCGGCGCAGGCCGCGGATCACCAGCCACGTCGTGTTCGCCCAGGACGGACCCCGCCAGTAACGCTGCGGGTCGTAGTCCGGGCTGGTGCGGTCGAGCGTCGGCAGCAGCGCGCCCGCGAAGCCGGGGCCGTCGAGGTGTGCGCGGGTCCGGACGGCCGCGTCGGCCGGCACCCCGGGCGCGAGGAGTGGGACGAGACCGGCGACCCCGGGCACGGGGACGCGGCGGTCGGTGCGGACGTCGCGGGGGACGAACAGGCCGAGGTCGTCGTCGAAGAGGCGCTCGGTGAGGGCCGCCCCGAGCGCGGTCGCGCGCTCGGTGTGCCAGCACGAGTTGGCGCCGACGACGGCGGCGATGCGGGCGAGGGCCTCCTCGGACCAGGCGAGCACCGCGTTGAACAGCGGGTCCTCGACGACGAACCCGTGGCCGGGCAGCAGGTCGACGTCGGAGTAGCCGCGGTCCCGGTAGCGGGTCGCGAGGTCGATGTAGGCCGCGTAGTCGGCGTCGCCCGGCCGCTGCGTCGCCGGGACGTGGTGCAGGTCGGCGCGTGCGGTGGGCACCGTGGCCCCGGCGGCGCAGATCGCGGCGACCGCCTCGTCCCAGGCCGGGTGGTTGTCCATCCCCGACTCCCAGGGGTGGACGATCGCGGCGAGACCGGCCCCGCCGAGGTCGCGGGCGGTCAGCAGGTAGTCGTGCCAGGCGCAGAGCGGCTCGTACATCCGGCGGAGGAAGTCCGCCGCGGCCGCGCGGTCGCCCGCGCGCCGGTAGATCTCCCAGGTCGCCTGCGCGTGCACCGGCGGCTGGACGATGCCGGACGTCGCGCGGCGCGGGAGCACCGGCGCCCCGGGCGCCCAGAACCGCGGGCCGGGGAAGTACGCGTCGGCCGGGGTGTCCGGGTCGAAGACGATGTGCGGCACGCGGCCGTCGCGCCACTGCGCGCCGAACAGCGTCGCGAGTTCGAGCTGGGCGCGGTGCTGGTCGACGTGGGCCAGCCCGATCGCGACGAACGCCGAGTCCCAGCTCCACTGGTGCGGGTACAGCCGCGCCGAGGGCACCGTGTGCCGGCCCCGCCAGTTCGCCGCCAGCACGGCCCGCGCGGCCGCGGCCAGGTCGGTCCCGACCGGCAGGGCGGTCGTCGCGGCGGGCAGAGTCTCCATGACCAGACGGTAGGGACGCCCACCGCCTCCCGCGGGGCGATTTACCGAAGGGATGACGTCCCGTAGCGCGCCGTGTCGGCCCGCGCGAGGGCTGACACGGCCCCCGTGCGGGACGTCATCCCGGGGGAGTCAGTCAGGCGGTGGCGGTGGCCCAGCCCCGGGCGCGGCGGACGGCTTCGAGCCAGCGGGCGTAGCCGGCGTCGTCCCGGGGGCCGGGTTCGAAGCGGCGGTCCAGTCGCCAGGTCCGGGCCAGTTCCTCCCGGGTCGACCACACGCCGGCGCCGAGGCCGGCGAGGAACGCCGCGCCCAGGCCGGTGGTCTCGAGGATCTCGGGACGCTGGACCGGCACGCCGAGCTCGGTCGACTGCAACTGGCAGAGCAGGTCGTTGGCTGCGGCCCCGCCGTCGACGGTGAGCACCGGGACCTCGAGACCGGCGGCCGCCGTCATGACCTCGATGACGTCGCGGACCTCGTAGGTGATCGCCTCCAGCGTCGCGCGGACGAGGTGGGCGCGCGTGGTGCCGCGGGTGATGCCGACGATCGTCCCCCGGGCGTCCGGGTCCCAGTGGGGGGCGCCGAGGCCGGTGAGGGCGGGGACGAACACGACGCCGCCGGAGTCCGGCACGGTGCCGGCCACCGCCGTCGTCTCCGACGCCGAGGAGATGATCCCGAGGCCGTCGCGCAGCCACTGGACCGCGGCGCCGGTGACGAAGATGGCGCCCTCGAGCGCGTAGGTCAGCGAGCCGTCGGGGTCCTGCCAGGCGACGGTGGTGAGCAGCCCGGCGTCGGAGCGGACCAGGTCGGACCCGGTGTTGATGAGCAGGAACGACCCGGTGCCGTAGGTGCACTTGGAGTCGCCGGGGGAGTAGCAGGCCTGGCCGAACAGCGCCGCCTGCTGGTCGCCCGCGATGCCCGAGATCGGGACGTCGAGGCCGAGGAACTCCTCCGGGTCGGTGCGGCCGATCTCGCCGAACGACGGGACGACCTCCGGCAGCGCTCCGCGCGGGACGCCGAGCAGTTCGCACAGCTCGTCCGACCACGCCCCGGCGCCGATGTCGTACAGCAGCGTCCGGGACGCGTTCGAGGCGTCCGTGGCATGCACCTGACCACCCGTCAGGCGTGCGATCAGGTAGGAGTCGACGGTCCCGATGGCGAGGGAGCCGTCCCGGACTCCGTCCCAGGTGCGGGTGTCGTGCTCGGTGAGCCAGGTCAGCTTCGTCCCGGTGAAGTACGGGTCGAGGCGCAGGCCGGTCAGCTCCGCGACGCGGGGTTCGTGGCCGGCCTCCTTGAGGCGGTCACAGATCGCGGTCGTCCGCCGGTCCTGCCAGACGATCGCCGGCCGGGGGGAGCGCAGCCGCTTGCGGTCCCACAGCACGGCGGTCTCGCGCTGGTTCGTGATGCCGACGCACACCACCGGGTCGACGCCGGCCGCCGCGGCGGCGTCGAGGGCGTCGCGACACGCGCGCAGCGTCGCCTGCCAGATCTCCTCGGGCACGTGCTCGACCTGACCGGGCGAGGGGAAGTGCTGGGGGAACTCGGCGTAGCCGCGCGCGGCGACCCGGCCGTCGGGGGTGACCACCAGGGCGGTGACCCCGGTCGTCCCTGCGTCGATCGCGAGTACAGCCATGGCGCAGACCCTAGGGTGATCACGAGGCCCGCGCCGGGATCCGCCCGGCGACGAGCCCCACCGCGAGTTCCGCAGCAGCGAGGAGGCACCGATGGCCGATCTGACCCGGGCCCGCAGCTCGGTGCGCACGGCCGTGGTGTGGGAGGCCCTGCGTCCCGCGCTGGACGACCTGCTGGCCGACCCGCGGGGCGGCGGCCGCACCGAGCTCGAGGTCCTCGACGTCGGTGGCGGCACCGGCGGGTTCGCGGTGCCGCTGGCCCAGTCGGGCCACCGGGTGACCGTTCTCGACCCGAGCCCGGACGCCCTGGCCTCGCTCGGGCGCCGCGTCGCCGAGGCAGGCGTGGCCGCGCAGGTCCGGGCCGTCCAGGGCGACGCCGACAACCTCGCCGCCGTCGCCGCGCCGGGGTCGTTCGACCTGCTGCTGTGCCACGGGGCGCTCGAACACACCGACGACCCGGCCGCCTCGCTGGCCGCGGCCCTGGCGACCCTGCGGCCCGGGGGTGCGCTCAGCCTGCTCGCCGCCAACCGCAACGCGGCCGTGTTCGCCCGGGCGATCAGCGGTCACGTCGTCGGGGCCCGGCACGCGCTGGAGGACCCCACCGGCCGCTGGGGCGCCTCCGACCCGCTCCCGCGCCGCTTCGCCCCGGACGACCTGGTCGCGATGCTGGAGGCCGCCGGCGCCCGCGTCCTCGCCATCCACGGCGTCCGCGTGTTCTCCGACCTCGTGCCCAGCGGGGTCGTCGAGGGCGAGGCCGCCGCCCGGGAGGACCTGGTCGCGCTGGAGTCCGCCGTCGCCGAGCTCCCGGCGTTCCGCGCCATCGCGACCCAGCTGCACGTCCTCGCCGTCCGGCCCTGAGGCCCCGCTTTCGGCTCGATTTCGGCGCGTTTCGGTGTGGTGCGGCAAAGATCTCTGCGCCATCCGAGGGCGGATCTGCACGGTCGGGTTACAACCGCGGGGTTCGCTGCTTATCCTGGCGGGTACGCGGCAGCCGTGGGGTGGCTGCCCAATAGGAGGATTCCGTGCCGCTCTCCGACCACGAGCAGCGCCTGCTCGAGCAGATGGAGCGGGCCCTCTACGCAGAGGACCCGAAGTTCGTCTCCTCGCTGCGCGGCACTGACCTGCGCTCGCACTACCGGCGCCGGGCCCTCGCGTCCGCAGTCGGTTTCCTCCTCGGCGTCGCCCTGCTGATGACCGGTGTGGTCTCCACGATCTGGATCGTGGGGATTCTGGGCTTCGTGCTCATGCTGGCCTCCGCGCTGTTCGCGGTGACCAGCTGGCGCAAGGTCTCCGGCAGCGCCGAGCCGGTCCGCTCCAACGTGACCCCGCTCAAGGGCCGGTCGAAGGGCCGCCCGAAGGGCCCGAAGCGCGGCATGACCGAGCGCTTCGAGGACCGCTGGCGTCGCCGGCGCGAGGAAGGTCGCTGACCGCTCCTCCCCGGGCCTGACCGCCCGAGCGCACCACCTGGATCTCCGAGAGCCCCGGCCGCACCGGCCGGGGCTCTCGCGCGTCCCCGCCCGCCCCGTGCACTGGAGATGTCATCTCCAGTGCAGGGGGAGCGTGCTGTGCAGTGGAGATGTCATCTCCACGGGGGTGGGGGGTTGTGCACTGGAGATGTCATCTCCAGTGCAGGGGTGGGACGGGGGATGGGTCAGGCGCGGCGGAGGCGGAGGGTCCGCAGGACGGACCGGCGGGCCGCGACGGCGCGCTCCCGGGTCCGGAGGGCGGCGCGGCCCAGGAGGGTCGCCAGCGACCGGGGGAGGAACGTCGCCCGAAGACGCCGCTGTCGGCCGGCGGTCTCGCCGAGTTCGCGGCGGACGTCGTCGACGGCGGTCCGGAGGTCGTCGCGGCTCGGACCGGCGGGGGCGCCGGTGCCGCTCGGGGCGTAGCGGACCCGCTCGACGTACTGGGTGATCATCGCCAGCGCGTCGGCGGCACGGGGGCCGAGCTTGCCGTCGCCGACGAGCTCCGCCGAGGTCTGCCGGGGGGTCCGGGCCTCGGGCCAGGTGTAGCCGAGGTCGACGGTGCTGTCGCGCAGTTCGGCCCACGCCCACTCGGCGGCGGCCCCACCGGCCGCAGCGGTGCCGGCCAGGGCCCAGCGCCGGCGCCGGACGGCCTCGCGGGCGGCCCAGGGCACGAGCAGGAGGACGAGACCCAGCAGGACCGGCAGGACCCACTTCAGCCAGCCCCAGCCGCCGCCGGAGCTCGAGGTGAGGTCGGTGTCGTCCGGGGGCGGCGGGAGCTCGGTGCAGGGCACGTCGGGGTCGGGCGGGCACGCGGTGGAGGTGGGTGCGGCCGCCGGGTCCGGCGGGGCGGTGGCTCCGGGCGCGTCGGTCGGCTGCGGGTCCGGGGTGGCCTCCTCGACCGGGCCCTCGTCGCCGCCGGGGGTCTCGGTCTCCGGCTGCGGAGCGAGCCAGTTCGGCACGTCCGGGTTCGACTGGGCGCTGCCCGGGGTCGGTTCGAAGCGCGTCCAGCCGACGCCGGGCAGGTACAGCTCGGGCCAGGCGTGGGCGTCGTGGGCGCTGATGATGCGGCTGCCGTCGGCGGCCGGGGCGCCGGGGGTGAACCCGACGTTCACGCGGGCGGGGATGCCCAGGTGCCGTGCCATCACGGCCATCGTGGACGCGAACTGCTCGCAGTAGCCGCGGCGGTCGTTGAGGAAGGCGAGGATCGCGTCCTTGCCGGTGCCCGGCCGCTGACGCAGGTCGTAGGCGAACTCGTTCGGGTCGCGGAACCACTGCTGCAGGGCGATCGCGCGGCCGAGGACCGTGTCCGCGCCGCGGGTGACGCGCTCCGCGAGCTGCTTCACCCGGTTCGGCAGGTCGGCCGGGAGCCGCAGGTACGGCTCCAGGTAGGGCTCGATCTGGATCGCGGGCAGCACGTCGGTCGGCTGCGGGCTGACGTCGTAGCTGCGCACCGTGTAGCTCGAGCCGGAGATCTGCTTGGGGCCGTCGTGGCTGACGACGTTGCTGGTCAACGGGTCGACCCGCCAGCCGCCCTCGATCTCCAGCCGCGTGGCGGGGAACGGCATCGGGACGTAGTCGGACTCCAGCGCGTCCAGCGCCTCGACCGTCGTGGTGACCGTCGCGGTGGCCAGCGCGTCGGGCAGACCGATCGGCTTGGGCAGGCCGGTGTCGAAGCGGCGGACCTCCCGGCGCCCGGCCCGCCACTCCTCGCCGTCGAAGGTGTCGAGGGTGACGGCGCGCAGGTAGAGCTCGTCGGCGTTGACCGAGTCGGTCCGCACCCGCATGAGGTCGACGTCCTGCGGCCGGACGAGGTCGCGGCGCATGCTCACGAGCGGGTTCAGCGTGGAGATGGTGCCGCCGCCGTCGGGGTCGTTGCCGAGGCCGCCGGACCCGAAGGCGCCGTCGGACAGGCGTGGTGCGAGCGCGGGGATCACGATCGAGAGCGAGAGGACGGTGACGCCGATCCGGCGCGTCATCTGGCCGAGCTCGCCGGACGCGCGGGTGCGGGCCCCGTCGGCCCGGCCGGAGACCGCGACGCCCCAGCGCAGCAGCCGTTCGCGGCTGTCGGTGATGAGCAGCAGCAGGTATCCCAGCGCGGGCAGCAGGAACAGCGCGCCGTGCACTCCGTCGGGCAGCACCGCCGCCGGGATGATGTACAGCACCAGCAGCGGGATCCCGGCCAGGGCGGTCTGGCGCAGTCCGGCGGCGAGCAGGTCGACCACGACGGCCATCGCCGCGACCCCGGCGACGACGAGGAACGTCAGCGACTCCGACGGGGTCAGCGGCGGGGTGACGGTGTCGATCTCGGTGAACGCGGCGTCGGCGAGGTCCCCGAGCGTCCGCAGCGTCGCCTCGCCGGGCAGCCAGCCACCCTTGGCGTCGTCCGGGGCGTAGGTGGAGGTCAGGTAGACCAGCACACCGGCGACCTGCAGGAGCGGCACCGAGAAGCCGGGGAAGCGGCCGGCGCGCGCGAGGGCGCCGATCCCGAAGACCAGGACGATGCCGCCGATGCTGCGGGCGAACCACTCGTCGCCGTCGAAGACGGAGTACAGCAGCGACGTCGTGAGCACGCACGCGACGAAGCCGGCGAACGTCAGCTTGAGCGCGGTCCGCAGGTCGGTCTTCACGCGACCCCCGCCGGCCGGATGCCGGTGACGGGGCCGCCGCGGGCGACCCCGAGCCAGACGTCGGGCAGACGGTCGCCGGCCGAGACCGGGACCGCGCGCCAGCCGCCGTTGCGCAGCAGCGCGATGTTGTGCTCGAACCGGCGCTGCTCCTCGGTCCGTGCCTCGGCGCCGCCGGGGGTCCAGCTCAGTGGGCGCAGCATCAGGGCGATCGCGGTCTGCGTGCCCTGGCGGCGCCGGCCCAGGGCGGCCGCGTCGGCCTCGCTGAGGTCACCGAGGAGCGCGATCACCAGGCTGTCGCTGCCGGCCCGGTGCAGGCCGCGCAGGGCGTCGTTGAGCGTCGGGGTGTGCGAGGGCGCCAGCATGGCGAGCGCGTCGAGCAGCAGGCCCTCGACGTCGGGGGAGGGGGAGACGACGTCCGCGGCCATCCCCGCCAGCGGCTGCCCGGTCTCGGTCAGCAGGCGCAGGGAGAACCCGCGCCGGATCAGGTGGATGGACAGCGACGCGGCGGCGGAGACCGCCCACTCCAGCGAGGAGTGCAGGCCCTCACCGGCGTGCGCCTCGGCGCGGACGTCGACGAGCAGGGTCGCCTGGCTCTGCCGGGGGTGCTCCTCGCGGCGGACCATCAGCTCGCCGCGGCGGGCCGTCGAGCGCCAGTGGACGCGGTGCAGCGCGTCGCCGTAGCGGTACTCGCGCGTGCCGATGTCGTCCTCGCCGGCGGAGGGGATCGAGCTCGGGTGGCTCTCGCTGCCGCCGGTCCACTCGCCGCCGAGCACCACGAACGGCACCGGCTCGACCACCGGGATCACGATCAGGTCGTCGGTGCCGGCGTAGGAGCGGGAGATCTCGCACATGCCGAACGGGTCGGCGAGGCGCAGCCGCAGCGGCCCGATCGGGAACTTGCCGCGGACCTGGCTGCGCACCCGGTAGAAGACCTCGCGCTTGCCGCGCGGTTCGAGGCGGTCGATGACGAACCGCGGCCGCGCGCTCATGCCGCGCGGCAGGCTGTCCTCCGCGAGCAGCAGGCCGCTCGGGGCCAGCGAGGTGTTGTCGACGCGCAGGGAGACCCGGGCCTCCTCACCGGCCGGCACCCGCATCGGCTCGATGACGCGCGACGTGGAGAGCTTGTGCTGGGTGCGGAACACGACCGCCGCGCACACCAGCGGCAGGCTGATCAGCAGGATCGCGACGCGCAGGACGTCCTGCTGGCCGAGGACGAGGGCGCAGCCCAACGCGGCGACTCCGGCGACCAGGAAGCAGCGGCCGCGGAGCGTCAGCCCGGAAAATATCCGCACGGTTGCGAAAGTACCTGCCGTCGAGGTCGGCGGGGGTCGGCCGCGACGGCTCTCAGCGTCCCGGAAGCGGGACGCTGCGAACGATGTCGCGGACGATCGCCGCCGCGGTGCGGCGGGCGATCTGGGCCTCGGCCGTGGTGATGAGCCGGTGCGCGAGCACCGGCATCGCCAGGGCCTGGATGTCGTCGGGGAGCACGAAGTCGCGCCCGTCGAGCGCCGCCGCGGCCCGGGCGGCCCGGACCAGGTGCAGCGTCGCGCGCGGTGACGCGCCGAGCCGGAGCTCGGGGGAGGAGCGGGTCGCACCGACCAGGTCGACCGTGTACTGCTTCACGGCCGGCGAGACGTGGACGGACCGGACGATCTCGATCAGCTTGACGACGGTCTGCCCGTCGGTGGCCGGCTCGAGGTAGTCCAGCGGCGACGCGGCGCCGTGGTTGTCGATCATGTCGAGCTCGGCGGTCCCGTGCGGGTAGCCCATGGAGATCCGGGCCATGAACCGGTCACGCTGGGCCTCGGGCAGCGGGTAGGTGCCCTCCATCTCGACCGGGTTCTGCGTCGCCACGACCATGAACGGCGCGGCCAGCTGGTAGGTCACGCCGTCGACGGTGACCTGGCCCTCCTCCATGCACTCCAGCAGCGCGGACTGCGTCTTGGGGGAGGCGCGGTTGATCTCGTCGCCGATCACGACGTTGGCGAAGATCGCGCCCGGCTTGAACTCGAAGTCGCGGCGTTCCTGGTTGTAGATCGAGACGCCGGTGATGTCCGAGGGCAGCAGGTCCGGCGTGAACTGGATCCGGCGCACCGAGCAGTCGACCGAGCGGGCCAGCGCCTTCGACAGCATCGTCTTGCCGACGCCCGGCACGTCCTCGACGAGCAGATGGCCCTCCGCGAGGAGGACCACCAGTGCGAGCCGGACCGATTCGGGTTTGCCGACGATCACCCGTTCGACGGTCCCCCGGATGCGGCCGGCGACCTCCGGGACGCTCAGCCCCGAGCCCAGCCCTCCCGCACCGACCGGCATCGAGTAGGAGATCCCGCCTGGCGGGTCGCCGTGCGGAGCGGTCACAAATCCTCCAGGCCGTGCGTCGGTCGTGGGCAGTCATTCTCCACCCGCCGCCGCGATCTGTGGCAGGGGTTCATCGGAGACAGCGCCGACCGGGTGAGTTCACCCCCGCTCGCGCACCCCGGATTTCGGCGCCATATCGGGCTTCCCACCACGAATCGGCCCGCAACCCTCCCGGTCCCGGCCCGGCGGGCGCGAGTCGGGCCACAAAACCCCTGGTTTGGCGTTGACCGTGGAGTGAAGTGGAGTACGGTGGAGTCCAGTGGAGGAAAATGGGCTCCACGGGCGGTTGGAGGGGTGGAGAGGTGTTCCTCGGCACCCACACACCGCGGCTGGACGACAAAGGGCGGCTGATCCTCCCGGCGAAATTCCGGGACGAACTGGCGGAGGGGCTCGTGATCACGAAGGGCCAGGAGCGCTGCCTCTACATCTGGCCCGTCGCCGAGTTCGCCCGGATCGCCGAGCAGCTCCGCACCGCGCCGGTGACGTCCAAGGGGCCCCGCGACTTCATGCGTGTCCTGTACGCCGGCGCCTCCGACGAGGTGCCCGACAAGCAGGGCCGGATCACGATCCCGCCCCAGCTGCGGTCCTACGCCGGGCTGGAGCGCGAGTGCGTGGTCATCGGCGCGAACGCCCGGGTCGAGGTCTGGGACTCCGCCGCCTGGGACCGCTACCTCGCCGCCCAGGAGCAGGCCTTCGCCGACCTGTCGGAGGAGGTGTTCCCCGGTCTGATGTGACGGCCCTGATCTGCACCCCCATCTGCACCCCCGAGCACCACCCGAGCACGACCCCGAACGCCGACGTGGCGTGAGGTCTCCCCCCGCTCCAGGACTCCGGCTCACCTTCCCCGGTGCCGGAGACCGAGCGGGCGGGGACCTGGCCCCACGTCCCAGCGCCACCGACGGACCAGCAACTTCCCGCACGACCCGAGCACGACCCGAGCACGAAGGACGCGCACCGTGACCAGTAGTGGGCCTGCCGACCGGCACGTGCCGGTGCTGCTGGACCGCGTGCTCGCCCTGCTCGCGCCGGCGCTGGAGACCCCCGGCGCGGTCGTGGTCGACGCCACCCTCGGGCTCGGCGGCCACAGCGAGGCGATGCTGCGCCGGTTCGACGGCCTGCGCCTGGTGGGCCTGGACCGCGACCCGCACGCCCTGGAGCTGTCCGCGACCCGGCTGGCCCCCTTCGGCGAGCGGGTCACGCTCGTCCACGCCGTCTACGACGAACTGCCGGACGTGCTCGACCGGCTCGGGCTCCCGCACGTGCAGGGGGTCCTGTTCGACCTCGGCGTCTCCTCGATGCAGCTCGACGAGGCCGACCGCGGCTTCGCCTACGCGCAGGACGCCCCGCTCGACATGCGGATGAATCCGACGACGGGCCCCACGGCCGCGGACGTGCTCAACACTTACGACGCGAGGGATCTCGCCCGGATCCTGCGGGCCTACGGGGAGGAGAAGTTCGCGAAGCGCATCGCCGACGCCGTGGTGCGCGAGCGGGCCCGGGAGCCCTTCTCGACCTCCGCCCGCCTCGTCGACCTGATCCGTGCGGCGATCCCGGCGCCGGCCCGCCGGACCGGGGGCAATCCCGCCAAGCGGACCTTCCAGGCCCTGCGCATCGAGGTCAACGGCGAGCTCGCGGCCCTGGAGCGGGCGATGCCGGCCGCGGTCGCCGCGCTCGCGGTCTCCGGGCGCATCGTCGTCCTCACGTACCACTCGTTGGAGGACCGCATCGTCAAGCGCGTCCTCGTCGCCGGAGCCACCGCCGGCGGCCCGCTCGACCTCCCGGTCGAGCTGCCCGGCACGGCCCCCGTCCTACGCCTGCTCGCCAAGGGCGACGCACCGGACGAGGCCGAGATCGCCGCCAACCCCCGCGCCGGGTCGGCGCGGGTGCGGGCGGCGGAGAAGGTGCGGGAGGCGGCGGCGTGAGCTCCGTGCTGCAGTCCCCGCGGCCCGTGCCGCCGCGCACCACCCGGGCGGGGAGCGCCGTCCCGTCCCTGGCCGTGGTCCCCGACCGCGTGCCGCGGGCCGGGCGCGCCTCGTTCGTGATGCTGCTCCTGCTCGTTCTCTCGGGCGGGCTCGCCGCGCTGCTCGGGTTCAACACCGCGCTCGCGCAGGGCTCGTTCACGGCGAGCAAGCTCCAGAAGGAGGCCACGGCCCTCGAGGACCGCAGCCAGAACCTGGAGGAGGCGCTCGCTCGGGCGGCCGCCCCCGACCGGCTGGCGAAGGCCGCCCGGGAGATCGGCATGGTCCCGGCGCCCGGTGTCTCCTTCGTCTCCCTCGCCGACGGCACGGTCACCGACGGCGCGGTCCCGGCGCCGGCGGCCCCGAAGCCGCTGACGCCGGAGGAGCGGGCCGAGCTCGAGGCCCGGCAGCAGCTCGAGGCCGAGCAGGCCGCCGCCCGGGCCGCGCGGGTTCAGGCCCGCAAGGAGCGCGCCGCCGCGGCGGCCGAGGCCGAACGGGCGCGCATCGCGGCCGAGCAGGCCGCCGCCGCGCAGAAGGCCGCGCAGGAGAAGGCCGAGAAGGAGTGGAAGCGCAAGCTCGCCGAGCAGGAGAAGGGCGGCTCGCGAGCCGGCGGCGAGCAGGTCGTCGAACCCCCCTCGGGCTCCTGGTCCAACTGACCCGCAGAACCGAGGCTGGGAACTGACGGGGAATCAGTTCGGCCGGTTCGGCGTGGCGAACGCCCGATCAAAGCTCTGAACTGCACGATGGTGCTCGTGGGACAGGAGTGCACGTGACTGGCCGTCGGGAACCTCCGGCCCGTCGAGGCGCACCGGCGCGCAAGCCCGCCGCCCGTCAGCCCGCGCGCAGACCCGCACCCCGCACGCCGTCCGCGAGCAAGCCCGCCCGCAAGCCGCCGCGTGGTCCGCGGCGGCCCCCGCGCCGCGGGACCAAGCTGGGCAACCCCGGCCGTCGGCTGCAGGCCGCGCTGCTGTGCCTGTCGCTCGTGGTCGCGCTGCTGATCGGCCGACTGCTCCAGGTCCAGGGGTTCGAGGCGAGCAGCTACGCCGCGGTGGCACAGAACGAGCGCCTGCGGACGGTCGCCATCCCCGCGACCCGGGGTGTGATCTTCGACCGTGACGGCGACGTGCTCGCGCGCTCGGTGGAGGCCCGGACGGTCACCGCCGACCCGACGCTGATCCCCGACCCCCGCGCCTACGCACACGTGCTCGCGCCCAAGCTCGGTGTCGACGAGGAGTGGCTCGCGGGCCGGCTCGGCGACCGCCCGCGCCGCTACGTCGTGCTGGCCCGCAACATCGACCCGGACCGGTGGCGGGACATCGCCGCGACCCTCGACCCCGGCACCGGCAAGCCCGTGATGGGGATCTTCGCCGAGGTCACCAGCAAGCGCGTCTACCCGGCGGACACCCTGGCCGCGAACATTCTCGGCTTCCTCAACGCCTCCGGTCAGGCCGGCGGCGGCATCGAGCGCGAGTTCGACGCCCTGCTCTCCGGTGTCGACGGCGAACAGACCTACGAGCGCAGCAGCAACGGCGGGAAGATCGCGACCGCGGGCATCCGCAACCGCGAGCCCGTCTCCGGCCAGGACCTGCAGCTCACGATCGACCGCGACATCCAGTACGCCGCCCAGCAGGCCATCGCCGCCAAGGTGCGGGAGACGCGTGCCCAGAGCGGCACGGTGATCGTCCAGGACGTGAAGACCGGCGAGATTCTCGCCATGGCGACCGCGCCGACGTTCAACCCGAACAACCCGGGCAAGGGCTCCGACGACAACCGCGGCAACCGCGCGCTGTCCCAGATCTACGAGCCCGGTTCGATCATGAAGGCGCTGACGATGGCGGCCCTCATCGAGCAGGGCGTCGTCAAACCGACCGACAAGTTCACGGTCCCCGGCGAGCTGCGCCGCGCCGGCCACGTGCTGCACGACTCCGACCCGCACGGCACCGAACGCTGGACGCTCGCGGGCATCCTCGCGAAGTCCTCCAACATCGGCACGGTGCTGGCGGCCGACAAGCTCGACGCCCAGATCCTCCACGACTACTTCAAGGCGTTCGGCGTCGCCGAGCCCACCGGGCTGCAGTTCCCCGGCGAGAGCCGCGGTCTGCTCCCGAAGGCGGAGAAGTGGGTCGGCACGACCCGCTACACGATCCCGTTCGGCCAGGGCTTCTCGATGAACACCGTCCAGGCGGCGTCGGTCTACCAGACCATCGCCAACGGCGGCGTCCGGATCGCGCCGACGCTGGTGCGCTCCTGGACCGACGCCGACGGCGTCACCCACACGCCGCAGCCGCCGGAGGCCCGCCCGGTCGTCAGCGCGGCCACCGCGTCGACGGTGGCGAAGATGCTCGAGCAGGTCACCGCCCCGGGCGGGACCGCGCCGCACGTGAAGATCGACGGCTACCGGATCGCGGGCAAGACCGGCACCGCGCAGTTCGCCGACTCCGAGTGCAAGTGCTACCGCGGCTACACCGCGTCCTTCGCCGGGTTCGCGCCGGCGGACGACCCGCGCATCGTCGTCTCGGTGACGCTGCAGAAGCCCGTCCGCGGTCACTACGGCGGCATGCTCGGCGGTCCGGTGTTCCTCGACGTCATGACGTTCACGCTGCGGACGATGGGCATCCGCCCGACCGGCACCAAACCGGCTCGTCTGCCGCTGACCTGGTGACGGCGGGCGGTCGCCGCCTGACTACCCTGACTCGCCGTGCCCCCCTCCTCCTCGACGCCGCCTCTGCGCCCGCAGAAGTCGGTCCCGCGGACCGTGGCCGAACTGGGCACGCTGGTCGGCGCCGAGCTGCCCGATCCGGCGCAGCGGACCGTGCAGGTCACCGGCCTCACGCACGACTCCCGGCAGGTCCAACCGGGTGATCTGTACGCCGCGATGATCGGCGAGAACGTCCACGGCGCCGAGTTCGTGCGCCAGGCCGCCGAGGCCGGGGCGGTCGCGATCCTCACCGACCCGCTCGGCCGCGAGCGGTCGCGCGTCGCCGACCTGCCGGTGCTGGTCGTCTCCGACGCCCGCGCGTCGCTCGGGGCGCTGGCCGCCGCGATCTACGGCGACCCGGCGGCGGCGATGCTCACCCTCGGCGTCACCGGGACCAACGGCAAGACGACGACCGCGTTCCTGCTCGAGGCCGGACTGCGGGCCGCCGGGCGCAGCACCGGCCTGTTCGGCACGGTCGCCACCCGGATCGGGGACGAGGCGCTGCCCAGCGCCCGGACGACCCCCGAGGCACCCGACCTGCACGCGCTGCTCGCCGTGATGAAGGAGCGCAAGGTCGACGCGGTGGCCATGGAGGTCTCCAGCCACGCGCTCGACATGCACCGCGTCGACGGGATCGTGTACGACGCGGCGCTGTTCACCAACCTGTCGCAGGACCACCTGGACTGGCACTTCACGATGGAGGCCTACTTCCAGGCGAAGGCCGCGCTGTTCACCCCGGCGCACGCGAAGGCCGGCGTGGTCAACGTCGACGACCCGTACGGCAAGCGCCTGGCCGCGAACCGGCAGATCCCGATCACCACGTACTCGGCGACCGGCGACCCGGACGCCGACTGGCGTGCCGTGGCCGTCGAGCTCGGCCCGGCGTCCTCGACGTTCACGATTCAGGGCCCGAAGGGCGTCGGCACGACGGCCTCGGTCTCGCTGCCCGGTGCGTTCAACGTCGCCAACGCGCTCGGCGCGATCGTCGCGCTCGTGACCGCGGGCGTCCCGCTGGAGGACGCCGTCCGCGGCGTGGCGGAGTGCCCGGGCGTCCCCGGCCGCATGGAGAAGGTCGACGCCGGCCAGGACTTCCTCGCGGTCGTCGACTACGCGCACACCCCCGACGCGGTCGAGACCGTCCTCACCGCCCTGCGCCCGGTCGCGACCGGGCGTCTGATCGTCGTCCTCGGCGCCGGTGGCGACCGGGACAAGAGCAAGCGGCCGCTGATGGGGGAGGTCGCCGCCCGGCTGGGCGACGTCGTCGTCCTCACCGACGACAACCCGCGCTCGGAGGACCCGAAGGAGATCCTGGCCGCGGTCCGCGCCGGCGCGGAGTCCGTCGCCGCCGACGAGCGGGCCGAGATCCTCGTCGAGCACGACCGCGCCAAGGCGATCGCCCTCGCGGTCGGACGGGCGCAGGCCGGGGACGCGGTCGTCGTCGCCGGCAAGGGTCACGAGCAGGGCCAGGAGTCCGTGGACAAGCAGGGCAAGCGCGTGGTGAAGCCGTTCGACGACCGGGAGGTCCTCGGCGAGGCGTTGCTCGAGGCGCTGGAAGGCAAGGGCCAGTGATCCCGCTGTCGCTCGCCGAGATCGCGGCGGCGACGGGCGGCCGCATCGACGGTGAGGGGGCGGACCCCGGGCGGCCGGTCGACGGACCCGTCGTCGTGGACTCCCGCGAGGTCGCTCGCGGCGCCCTGTTCGTCGCGGTGCCCGGGGAACGCGTGGACGGTCACGACTTCGCGGCCGCCGCGGTCGAGCAGGGCGCGCGGGCCGTGCTCGCCACCCGCCCGGTCGGCGTGCCGGCGGTCGTCGTCGACGACACCGTGACCGCCCTCGGCAAGCTCGCCGGGCTGGTCGTGCGCCGCCTCGCGACGCCGGACGGGCTCGCGGTCGTCGGCGTCACCGGCTCCCAGGGCAAGACCAGCACCAAGGACCTGATCGCCTCCGTCCTGGAGACGGCCGGCGCGACGATCGCCCCGCCGGGGTCGTTCAACAACGAGATCGGCCTGCCGCTGACCGCGCTGCGGGCGGACCCCGGCACGCGCTTCCTCGTCATGGAGATGGGCGCCCGCGGCATCGGCCACGTGCGCTACCTGTGCGACATCGCCCCGCCGCGCATCGGCGTCGTGCTCAACGTCGGCGTCGCGCACGTCGGCGAGTTCGGCAGCCGGGAGGCGATCGCGCAGGCGAAGGGTGAGCTGGTCGAGGCCCTGCCCGCGGACGGGGTCGCCGTGCTCAACGCCGACGACCCCCTGGTCGCCGCGATGGCGAGCCGGACGACGGCCCGGGTCGTGACGTACGGGCTGGGGGACGGCCCGGGGGATGCCGCCGACGTGCGCGCCGAGGGCGTCACGCTCGTCGACGGCCGGGCCCGCTACACCCTCGTCACGCCGGCGGGCAGCGCCGAGGTCGCGCTCGGACTGCACGGCGCCCACCACGTGCCGAACTCGCTCGCGGCGGCCGCGGTCGCCCTCGAGCTCGGGCTGACGCCGGCCGCGATCGCCGCCGCGCTGACCGCGGCCACGCCCCGCAGCCGGTGGCGCATGGAGGTCACCACCCGTCCGGACGGGGTCACGGTCGTCAACGACGCCTACAACGCGAACCCGGACTCGATGCGGGCCGCGCTGGAGGCGCTGGTGGCCATCGCGGGGGAGCGGCGCAGCTGGGCCGTGCTGGGTGAGATGCGCGAACTCGGCGAGTCGTCCGCCGCGGAGCACGCCGCGGTGGGCAGGCTGGTCGCCGACATGAACATCTCCCGGCTGGTCGTCGTCGGCGACGGCGCCCGGGCCGCCCACGACGGCGCGCTCGGCGCGCGTGCGTGGGCGCAGGAGCCGGTCTTCGTCCCGGACACCGTGGCCGCCACGGCCCTGCTGGCCCGCGAGCTCGCGCCCGCGGACGTCGTCCTGGTCAAGGCCTCCCGAGCCGCGGGACTGGAGCAGGTGGCCGAGGCGCTGCTGGCCGGTGCGCACGGCGACCCGGCGGGCACCCCGGCGGGCACCGCATGAGAGGCGTCCTCGCGGCGGCCGCCGTCTCGCTGATCATCACCCTGCTCGGAACCCCGATCGCGATCCGGATCCTGGTGCGGCAGGGCTACGGCCAGCTCATCCGGGACGACGGCCCGACCACGCACCAGACCAAGCGCGGCACGCCGACCATGGGCGGCGCGGTCATCATCATCGCCGTCCTGTGCGGCTACCTGGCCGCGCACCTGGTGCTGCGGGACAAGTCCCCGACGGCACCGGCGCTGCTCGTGCTGTTCCTGATGACCGGCCTCGGGCTCGTCGGGTTCCTCGACGACTACATCAAGGTCTCCAAGCAGCGCAGCCTCGGCCTGCGCAGCAAGGCCAAACTCGCGGGCCAGTCGGTCGTGGCGCTGGTCTTCGCGATCGGCGCGCTCCGGTTCGAGGACTACCGCGGCTTCAGCCCGGCCTCGACCGAGATCTCGTTCATCCGCGACACCGGCTTCCAGCTCGGCACGATCGGGTTCATCGTCTTCGCGTACCTGATGATCGCCGCGACCTCGAACGGCGTGAACCTGACCGACGGCCTCGACGGCCTGGCGACCGGCGCCTCGGCGATGGTGGCCGGTGCCTTCGTGCTGATCGGGATCTGGCAGTCGGGCAACTCCTGCCTGCCGAACCCCGCCGTCCCGCAACCGCAGTGCTACGAGACCCCGGCTCCGCTCGACCTGGCGATCGTCGCAGCCGCGGTGATGGGCGCGTGCTTCGGCTTCCTGTGGTGGAACGCGTCCCCGGCGAAGATCTTCATGGGTGACACCGGCTCGCTCGCCCTCGGTGGCGTCATCGCCGGTCTCGCGATCACGACCCGCACCGAGCTGCTGCTGATCCTGCTCGGCGGCCTGTTCGTCCTCATCACGGTCTCGGTGATCGTCCAGGTCGGCTTCTTCAAGCTCACCAAGCGCCGCGTCTTCCGGATGGCACCCCTGCAGCACCACTTCGAACTCGTGGGCTGGCAGGAGGTCACGATCGTCATCCGCTTCTGGATCATCGCCGGCCTGTTCGTCGCCGGCGGCCTCGGCGTGTTCTACGCCGAGTGGGTTGCGGGCGTCTGATGTCCGGTGACCGCGTCGCCGGCCTGAACCGCGACGCCGACTGGTCCGGCGTCCACGTCGTGGTCGCCGGGATCGGCGTCTCGGGCTTCGCCGCCGCCGACGCCCTCCTCGGCCTCGGCGCGACGGTCACGGTGGTCGACGGCAAGGCCGATGACGTCGCGCGGGAACGCGCCGGCGTCCTCGAGGCCCTCGGCGCCACCGTGCGGCTGGGCGAGGCGGACACCCTCCCGGCCGGGGCGCACGTCGTCGTCACCTCGCCGGGCTGGAAGCCGTCGTCGCCGTTGCTGGTCGCCGCGCAGGCCGCCGGGCTCGAGGTGTGGGGCGAGGTCGAGCTCGCCTGGCGGCTGCGGCCGACGACCGGCGCCGCGCCCTGGCTCGCGATCACCGGCACCAACGGCAAGACCACGACCGTGCGGATGCTCACCTCGATGCTGAACGCCGGCGGCTTCCGTGCCGTGGCCGCGGGCAACGTGGGCACCCCGCTGCTCGAGGTCGTCATGGCCGAGCAGACCGCGGGCCAGCAGCGCTACGACGTCCTCGCGGTGGAGCTCTCCAGCTTCCAGCTGCACTGGTCGTCCTCGCTGCGCTGCCACTCCGCGGTGGTCCTCAACGTCGCCCCCGACCACGTCGACTGGCACGGCGACCTCGACGAGTACGCGAGGGCCAAGGGCAAGATCTACACGGGCGTTCAGGTCGCCTGCGTCTACAACGTCGCCGACCCGGTGACCGAGCGCCTCGTCGAGGACGCCGAGGTCGCCGAGGGCGCCCGCGCGATCGGCTTCACGCTCGGCGCCCCCGGCCTGTCGATGCTGGGTGTCGTCGACGACCTGCTCGTCGACCGCGCCTTCACCGACGACCGCCGGACCGCCGCGCTCGAGCTCGCGAACGTCGCGGACGTCGTCCCGAACGCGCCGCACAACGTCGCGAACGCCCTCGCGGCCGCGGCGCTCGCCCGCGCGTTCGGCGTCGAGCCGGCCGCGATCCGCGAGGGACTGCGCTCCTTCCGGCCGGACGCGCACCGCATCGCGGACGTCGCGACGGTCGACGGCGTCCGCTACGTCGACGACTCCAAGGCCACCAACCCGCACGCCGCCGCGGCGTCGCTGGGGTCCTACGACCGAATCGTCTGGATTGCGGGGGGCCTGGCCAAGGGCGCCACGTTTGACGAGCTCGTCGCGGGTGCCGCCGCGCGGCTGCGGGGCGTCGTGCTGATGGGCGCCGATCGGGGTGAGATCGCCGCCGCACTCGCGCGACACGCCCCGGATGTGCCCGTCCACGAGGTCGCGGCGACCGACACTGGAGCGATGGCCGCGGTGGTCGCGGCCGCGGCGTCACTCGCCGAGGCAGGGGACACCGTCCTGCTCGCCCCGGCGTGCGCGTCGATGGACATGTTCGCCAACTACGGCGAGCGCGGGGACCGCTTCGCGGCCGCCGTGCTGGAGCTGGCGGACCGTCCGGGATAGGCAGCACGAGCTTCCGGGGGAGGGGCGATGGCCGTCACGGTCGATTCGACCGGTTCCTCCCGCGGCCTGTCCGGCGTCGGCGTGGCCGCCCGGCTGCGGGCGCTCGACCGTCCGCTGACCTCGTACTACCTCGTGCTCACCTCGACCCTGCTGCTGGTCGCGCTCGGCCTGGTGATGGTGCTCTCGGCCTCGAGCGTCGAGTCGTACCGGACGTCGGGCTCGGTGTTCTCGGTCGTGCAGAAGCAGGCGATCTGGGTGTCGATCGGCCTGCCGCTGATGTGGGTGACCTCCCGGATGTCGGTGGCCACCTTCCGCCGCCTCGCGTTCCCGGGGATGGCGATCTCGCTCCTCGGTCTGGCCGCCGTGCTGCTGCCCGGCGTCGGCCACGAGGTGAACGGCAACCGGAACTGGATCCACTTCGGCGGGCCGTTCCAGCTGCAGCCCTCCGAGGCGGCGAAGCTCGCCCTCGTCCTGTTCGGTGCCACCGTCCTGGCCCGCAAGCAGCGGCTGCTGGACCGGTGGAGCCACCTGATGATCCCGCTGGTGCCGATGGCGGCCGGGGTCATCTTCCTCGTCATGCTCGGCGGCGACCTCGGGACGACGGTCGTCCTGCTCGCGATCCTGCTCGCGCTGCTGTTCTTCGCCGGGACGCCGATGCGGTTCTTCGGGTTCTTCGGCGCCTTCGCCGGCGCGCTGGTGCTCCTGCTGATCTGGACCGAGCCGTACCGGATGCGCCGGGTCACCTCGTTTCTGGACCCGTTCGCGTCCTACCACGACAGCGGGTGGCAGGGCGCGCAGAGCATCTTCGCGCTCGCCTCGGGCGGGCTCACCGGCGTCGGACTCGGGGCGAGCCGTGAGAAGTGGGGCTACCTGCCGGAGGCCCACACCGACTTCATCTACGCGATCATCGGCGAGGAGCTCGGGCTGATCGGCGCCCTCGCCGTCCTGGCCCTGTTCGCCGCGCTCGTGGTCGCCGGTTTCCGGATCGCGGCGCGCAGCCGCGACATGTTCGTCACGCTCGCCGCGTCCGCGATCACGGCGTGGATCGCGGTGCAGGCGCTGGTGAACATGGGCGCGGTGCTGGGAGTCCTCCCGATCACCGGGATCCCGCTGCCGTTGGTGTCGTACGGTGGCTCCGCCCTGCTCCCCGTGATGGCGGCGCTGGGCATGCTGCTGTCGTTCGCGAGACAGGAACCCGGGGCTCAGGCCGCGCTCGCCGCGCGCGGTCCGGGCCCGCTGCGCCGGGCCATGGCGTGGCTGGGTTTCGGGCGCTCGCCCCGCACCTGAGGGGATCGGATTGCCGCCCAAGGACCCCGCTGAGGTGTCGGTCGTCGTCGCCGGTGGCGGCACGGCCGGGCACATCGAGCCGGCGATGAACCTGGCCGACGCGCTGCGCCGCCGGCACCCGGACATCACCGTCACCGCGCTCGGCACGCCGACCGGCATGGAGAACACCCTCGTGCCCGCCCGCGGGTACGAGCTGCGCCACGTCCCGCGGGTCCCGCTGCCGCGCCGGCCGAACCTCGACCTGGTCCGGCTCCCCGCCACCCTGCGCGGGGCGGTCCGGGCCGCGGGCCAGGTGCTCGACGACGTCGGCGCCGACGTCGTCGTGGGGTTCGGCGGCTACGTCTCCGTCCCGGCCTACCTCGCAGCGCGCAGGCGCAAGCTGCCGATCGTCGTGCACGAGGCGAACGCCCGGCCCGGCGTCGCCAACCGCCTGGGGGCGCGACTGACCCCGTTCGTCGCGGTCACCGCCCGCGCCGACGACCTGCGCGGCGCCCGCCTCATCGGGATCCCGCTGCGCCGCACGATCTCCACGCTCGACCGGGGGGCCACCCGCGCCGAGGCGCGCCGGCACTTCGGACTCGAGGAGGACCGGCCGACGCTGCTGGTCTTCGGCGGTTCGCTGGGGGCGCGGCGGCTGAACGAGGCGGCGACCGGCGCCGCCGCGGCCCTGCGCGCGGCCGGCATCCAGGTCCTGCACTCGGTCGGCCGCGAGCACGCCGAGTCGATCTCGGTCCCGGCCGAGCCCGGGCAGGCGCCGTACGTGGTCGTGCCCTACCTGGAGCGGATGGACCTCGCCTACGCCGCCGCCGACGTGGCCCTGTGCCGAGCCGGCGCGATGACGTGTGCGGAGCTCGCGGCGGTCGGCCTGCCCGCCGTCTACGTCCCGCTGCCGATCGGCAACGGTGAACAACGGCTGAACGCCCTGCCCGTCGTCGAGGCGGGCGGCGGCATCGTGGTGGAGGATTCCACCGTGAGCGCCGCCTGGATCGCCGAGAACGTCGTGCCGCTGCTCGGTGACCCGGCGCGCGTCACGGCCATGGGAGCGGCGGCCGCCGCGCACGGTCGCCGCGACGCCGACGAAGCCCTCGTCGACCTCGTCCTGGAGGCCGTCGCCTCCCGGCCGGCCGGCGCCGACCACCGCAGTGCCGATGACCGCAGCGTGGGGGAGAAGTGATCGACATCCCGGACCGGATCCCGGCCGCCGAGGAGCTCGGCAAGGTCCACTTCGTCGGCATCGGCGGCGCCGGCATGTCCGGCATCGCCCGGATCCTGCTCGCCCGCGGCGTGTCCGTCTCCGGCAGCGACGCGAAGGACTCGACGGCGCTCGCGGCGCTGCGGGCCCTCGGCGCCACCGTGTACGTCGGTCACGGGGCCGAGCAGATCGGGGCGGCCGACACCGTCGTCGTCTCGACCGCGATCCGGGAGTCCAACCCCGAACTCGCCGCGGCCCGCGCCGCGGGCAAGCTCGTCCTGCCCCGGGCCGCCGCGCTCGCCTCGGTGATGTCGGGCCGCCGCGCGGTCGCCGTCGCCGGGACGCACGGCAAGACCACGACGACCTCGATGCTCACCGTCGCCCTGCAGCACTGCGGGGCCGACCCGTCGTTCGCGATCGGCGGCAGCCTGAACGAGTCCGGCGCGAACGCCCACGACGGCAGCGGCGACGTGTTCGTCGCCGAGGCCGACGAGTCCGACGGCTCGTTCCTGCTCTACCGGCCGGACGCGGCGATCGTCACCAACGTCGAGGCCGACCACCTCGACCACTACGGCACCGCCGAGGCCGTCGAGGACGCCTTCGTGAAGTTCAGCGGCCGCATTGCGCCCGACGGCTTCCTCGTCGTGTGCGCCGACGACCCCGGCTCCCGTGCGCTCGGGCTCGCCGCGGCCGCGAACGGCGTCGACGTGCGCACCTACGGTCTGGCCGAGGACGCCGACGTGCGCCTCGAGGGCCTGACCGTGACCTCCGGGGGCGGGTACGCGTTCGACTCCGTCGCCAAGGGCCGCCGCCTCGGGGCGATCGAGCTCCAGGTGCCGGGCGCGCACAACGCGCTGAACGCCGCGGCCGCGCTCTCGGTCGGCATCGGGCTGGGGTACTCGGCCGCCGACCTGCGCGAGGGCCTGAGCGGTTTCACCGGCACCCGCCGGCGCTTCGAGCTCAAGGGCACGCGGGCCGGCGTCCGCGTCTACGACGACTACGCCCACCACCCGACCGAGCTCGAGGCCGTCCTCAAGGCGGCGCGCGAGGTGGCGCTCGGTGGCCGGCTCGTCGTCGCCTTCCAGCCGCATCGTTACTCGCGCACCGCGGCGTTCACCAAGGAGTTCGGCACGGCGCTCGGCCTCGCGGACTCCGTGGTCGTGATGGACGTCTACGCGGCGGGGGAGGACCCGATCCCCGGCGTCAGTGGCGCGGCCGTCGCGGCCGCGGTGCCCCTGCCCGCCGGCGACGTCGTCTTCGAGGCGTCCTGGACGCAGGTCGCGGCCCGGCTCGCCGAGCGCGCCGGTGTCGGGGATCTCGTGCTCACGCTCGGGGCCGGTGACGTCACGATGATCGGGCCGGAGGTCCTGGAGTTGCTGGGGCCCGCGTGACCCCCGCCGCCCGCCCGCCCTCGTCCCGCCCGCCGGTCTCGCGTCCCGCCGGCGGACGCACGATCCCGCGACCGTCCACCCCGGCGGCCGCGGCGGCCGAGGCTGCTCGCTTCGCCGAGCGGGCCCGGCAACGCCGCCGGACGCGCTGGATCCGCACGGGCATCGGCGTGCTGGTCGCGGCCGTGGTGCTCGCCGCCGGGTGGGTCGTGCTCTTCTCGGACGTGCTCGCGGTCCGGTCGGTCCAGATCGCCGGGGTCAAGCGCCTCAGCGTCGGACAGGTCGAACGTGTGGCGCAGGTGCCGGAGGGGGAGCCGCTGGCCCGGCTCGACACGGCGGCGATCGCGGCGCGCGTACGGACGCTCCCGCAGGTCGCGGACGTCGACGTCTCCCGCAAGTTCCCCAGCACGGTGAAGATCTCGGTGACCGAGCGCACGCCGGTGGCGGTGCTCGACACCCCCGAGGGCCGGCGGCTGGTCGACGCCGAGGGCGTGGCGTTCGCGCCGGCCGGGGACGCGGCGAAGCGGTTCCTGCTGGTGAAGAGCTCGAACTCGGCGCTGACGCCCGCGGACCTGAAGGCGATCCAGGCCGTCGTCGCCGCGCTCCCGGAGACCATCCGCGAGAAGGTCGAGTCCGTGCAGGCCGACACGACGGCGGACCTCACCGTCAGCCTCGACGGCGGCCGGGAGATCGTCTGGGGCGCTCCCGACCAGACCGAGTTCAAGGTCCGCGTGCTCGACGTCCTGTGGCGGGAGAAGTCCACCCGCGGCGCGAAGCGCTACGACGTCAGCGTCCCCGAGGCCCCCACCGTCAAGCGCTGACCCGCGCGGCCCGGGGACGGGTGGGTGACGGCCGTCACCAGTTCTGATGCAGCGTCAGTTTTAAGCGACGCGACACGCCACGGATGTCCTAGGTGCGGATGTGCGCCCGCCCTACCTTCATGTCCATCGCAGGTTGACATAACTCTAAACCTCTAGTTGAGGTGGAGGGTTGAGGGAGGGCCTGCGGACCGAGACATCAGCACCACCCAGCACCACCCAGCGCACGATCAGAAATTTCCGACGCGAGAGGCACCGACCGTGGCAGCTCCGCAGAACTACCTCGCAGTGATCAAGGTGGTCGGCATCGGGGGCGGTGGCGTCAACGCCATCAACCGCATGATCGAGGTCGGCCTCAAGGGCGTCGAGTTCATCGCGATCAACACCGACGCTCAGGCCCTGTTGATGAGCGACGCCGACGTCAAGCTCGACGTCGGTCGCGAGCTCACCCGGGGCCTCGGCGCCGGCGCGAACCCCGAGGTCGGGCGCAAGGCCGCCGAGGACCACCGCGACGAGATCGAGGAGGTGCTCCGCGGCGCCGACATGGTCTTCGTGACCGCCGGCGAAGGTGGCGGCACCGGCACCGGTGGTGCCCCGGTCGTCGCGAACATCGCGCGTTCGCTCGGCGCTCTGACGATCGGTGTGGTCACCCGCCCGTTCAACTTCGAGGGCCGCCGCCGCAGCACGCAGGCCGAGGACGGCATCTCGCGGCTGCGCGAAGAGGTCGACACCCTCATCGTCATCCCGAACGACCGGCTGCTCTCGATCAGCGACCGCCAGGTCTCGGTGCTCGACGCGTTCAAGTCGGCCGACCAGGTCCTGCTCTCCGGTGTCCAGGGCATCACCGACCTGATCACGACGCCGGGTCTGATCAACCTCGACTTCGCCGACGTGAAGTCGGTCATGAGCGGCGCCGGGTCCGCCCTCATGGGCATCGGCTCGGCCCGCGGCGAGGACCGCGCGATCGCGGCCGCCGAGGCGGCGATCTCCTCGCCGCTGCTGGAGGCGTCGATCGACGGCGCCCGCGGCGTCCTGCTCTCGATCTCCGGTGGCAGCGACCTCGGCCTGTTCGAGATCAACCACGCCGCCCAGCTCGTCGCGGAGGCCGCGCACCCCGAGGCGAACATCATCTTCGGTGCGGTCATCGACGACGCCCTCGGCGACGAGGCCCGCGTCACCGTCATCGCGGCCGGCTTCGACGGCGGTGAGCCGCAGAAGTACCGCGAGCCCACCAAGCGTCCGGAGACCGCGCCCGCCGAGGGCGCCGCCCCTGCGGCGACGTCCGAGGAGAGCCCCGCCGAGGCCGAGCCGGAGCGCATCGGCACCCTCGGCGAGGTCCCGCGCCAGGGCGGTGCCCCGGTGCCGGCCCCGGTCGCGCGGCCCGCGGGCGACTCGCTCGACGACCTCGACGTCCCGGACTTCATGAAGTAGGCCACGGATTCTCGGGCCAACCCCCCGGCGGCCCGAGAAGGACCGAAACCCGGAGCGCATCCCTGCAGGCGACACCCGCGCAAGCGGCTGCAGGGGTGCGCTCTCGGGTGTCCGGGGTGAGGGACGTGGAGAAGAGAAGGACACTGGTCACGTGATCCCGTTGCTGATGCCGTCGTGGCCGCCCGGGGTGCGCGGTGTGTTCACCACCCGGGCCGGGGGCCAGTCGATCCCGCCCTACGCGGAGCTCAACCTCGCGACGCACGTCGGGGACGACGCCCGCACCGTCGCGGCCAACCGCGCTCTGGTCGCCGCGGCCGTCGGCCTGCCCCCGGAGCGCCTCGTCTTCATGGAGCAGGTGCACGGCAACGACGTCGCGGTCGTGGCGGGGCCGACGCCCGTTCCGCCGGTCGCCGACGCCCTGGTGACCACGACCCCCGCGCTCGCGTTGGTCGTGCTGGTGGCCGACTGCGTGCCGGTCCTGATGGCCGACCCGTACGCCGGGGTGGTCGCCGCGGCGCACGCCGGGCGCAAGGGGGTCGAGCTGGGAGTCGTCGCGCGGGCCCTCGCCGCCATGCAGGACCTCGGCGCCCAGCCCGGCCGGGTCCGCGTCCAGCTCGGGCCCTCGATCAACGGCTGCTGCTATGAGGTGCCGGAGTCGATGCAGCGGGAGGTGGCGGCCGCGGCGCCCGGCGCAGTCGCGGGGACCGGCCGGACGCGGGCGGGTACGCCGTCGCTCGACCTGCGGCCGGGGCTGGCCGAGCAGTTCGCGGCCCTCGGCGTCCACGACGTCGGCCTCACCGGCGGCTGCACCAACGACGACCCCGACTTCTTCTCCTACCGCCGCGACGGCGTGACCGGTCGCTTCGCCGGACTGATCTGGCGGGAGTCCGAGGACTCCTGATGGGGCGTCGGGAGGAGCTGGCCGCCAACCTCGCCGCGGTCCGGGAGCGGATCGCCGCGGCGTGCGGGGCCGCCGGCCGGGACCCGGCGGACGTGACGTTGATCGCGGTCACGAAGACCTGGCCGGCCTCCGACGTCGAACACCTCGCGGCGCTCGGCGTCCGCGACCTGGGGGAGAACCGCGACGGCGAGGCCGCCGAGAAGGCCGCGGCCCTGTCCGCCGCCGGGGTGACCGACCTGCGCTGGCACTTCGTCGGCCAGGTGCAGACGAACAAGGCGCGGTCGGTGGCTCGTTACGCCGATGTGGTGCATTCGGTCGACCGGCTGCGTCTGGTCCGGGCCCTGTCGACGGCGGCGACCGAGGCCGGGCGCGAACTCGACGCCCTGATCCAGGTGGACCTCTCGCCCGCCGCCGAGGGTCCGCAGGCGGGCCCGAAGGAGGGTGCGCCGGGCGGCCGCGGCGGCGCCGCCCCGGCCGAGGTGGTGGCCCTCGCCGACGCGGTGGCCGCCGCCCCCGGTCTGCGCCTGCGCGGGGTGATGGCGGTGGCGCCACTCGGGGCTCCGCCCGGACCGGCATTCGACCGTCTCGCCGCGGTCGCGGCGGACCTGCGCGGCGCCCATCCCGAGGCCCGCTGGATCTCCGCGGGGATGAGTGGCGATCTGGAAGTGGCGGTAGGTGCAGGCGCGACACATGTGCGTGTCGGGTCCGGGTTGCTCGGTAACCGGCCCTTGCGCCCCTAACCTCTTTGAGTAAGGGGAATTGCTTCTCTAGTGGCTGTGCAGACGCACTCCGGAAGGCAGGCTTCAATGGCCGGCGCGATGCGCAAGATGGGCGTCTATCTCGGGCTGGTCGAGGACGACGAGCGCGACGACTACTACGACGACCACGTCGAGGAGGAGCGCCGCTACGAGCGCCCGCAGCCGGCAACGCGACAGCCGATGGAGCCGGTCGCGCGCACGGATGTGCGGGTTCCGCAGCGCCGGATCCCGGCCCCTGCCGCCGCGCCGACTCCGGCACCGTCGCCGGTCGTCGCGGACCCGTACCGCATCATCACGCTGCACCCCCGGACCTACAACGAGGCCCGCCAGATCGGCGAGGAGTTTCGTCAAGGCGTTCCGGTCATCATGAATCTCACGGAGATGGACGACACGGACGCGAAGCGGCTCGTGGACTTCGCCGCGGGACTCGTGTTCGGATGCCACGGAGCCATCGAACGGGTGACGCAGAAAGTGTTTCTGCTCTCGCCCGCGAACGTCGATGTGAGTGCCGAGGACAAGGCCCGCATCGCTTCGGGTGGCTTCTTCAACCAGAGCTGAGTGGCGTCCGATAAGGTCGCCCTCGTTACTCTGCGTAAGAATCTTCGAAGGGGCGGTGACCTGCGGTGAGTCCAGTGGCGCAGGTCGTGTACTTCGTCCTGTTTGCTTTTCTCATCCTGCTGGTCGCACGCCTGGTGATGGAGTACGTCTTCCTCTTCGCCAGGTCGTACGAGCCGAAGGGTGCCGTGGTGGTCGTGCTCGAAGTGATTTACTCCGTGACCGATCCGCCGCTCAAGTTCTTGAGGCGGTTCATTCCGCCATTACGTTTGGGAGGGGTGTCACTTGACCTATCCTTCCTTGTGTTATTTGTCATCGTCACCATCGGGCTGTCACTCGTGCAGCAAGCGTGACGCGGTACGGTCTATCCCGAACGTCGACGATCACTCTGAGGTGACAGGATGCCGCTGACCCCCGAGGACGTGCGGAACAAGCAGTTCACGACCGTCCGTCTGCGCGAGGGCTACGACGAGGATGAGGTTGACGCCTTCCTCGACGAGGTCGAGACCGAGCTTCGGCGCTTGATCCGGGAGAACGACGAGCTGCGAGCCAAGCTCGCCGCCGCCACCCGGGCCGCGTCGGCGGCACCGGCTGCTTCCACGACCGCGCCCCAGCCCGTCGTCAAGGCGCCGGAGCCGCCTCCCGCGCCCGAGCCCCCCAAGCCCGCTCCCGCGCCCCCGGCGCCGGCCGCGGTCGAGGCGAGCTCGTCCGACAGCGCGGCCCGCGTGCTGGCGCTGGCTCAGCAGACCGCTGACCAGGCCATCGCCGAGGCCCGCACGGAGGCGAACAAGATCGTTGGCGACGCGCGGCAGCGCGCGGAGGCCATCGAGCGCGAGGCGCGCTCCAAGGCCGACGCCCTCGAGCGGGACGCCCAGGACAAGCACCGCTCGATCATCGGTGTCCTGGAGACCCAGCGCACCGCGCTGGAGACCCAGCTCGACCAGCTCCGTCAGTTCGAGCGTGAGTACCGCAGCCGCCTCAAGAGCTTCCTCGAGGGGCAGCTCCGGCAGCTGGAGAACAGCGCCGAGGGCGAGAACCTCTCGAACGGTCCGCGGTCGGCGGCCGCTCGGCCCGCGGCGACGACGCCGCGTCAGCCGATGCGCGGCTTCCTGATCGACGAGGACGAGGGCTGATCACCCCCGTACGACCTCGCTAGTCGACGTCGAAGGAGCCCGGCCCGACGAGGCCGGGCTCCTTCGCGTCTGCAGCAGCTCTGCGGCCCCGCTCCCACTGCGGGATGACGTCCCGGGCGCCCGGGGTGTCAGCCCGCACGAGGGCTGACAGGCACCCCGTGCGGGACGTCATCCCTGAGCAGGGGGGTGTCAGCCCGCACGAGGGCTGACAGGCACCCCGTGCGGGACGTCATCCCGCGGGGCCAGGCCGTGGCGATGCGGGTCAGGCCTTGGTGATCCGGAAGGTCATGCCGAGCTCGGCGTCGGTGCTGGTGACCCCGTCACCGGACGGGGCCTCGGCCAGCTCGGCGACGGAGGTCGCGAGGACCTCGCCGGCGACCAGGTCCGCGTGCTCGCGGAGCGCCGCGACGGCCTCCTCACCGGCCGCGTGCCACTCCAGGGTGATCCGGTCGGCGACCTCCAGGCCGGAGGTCTTGCGGGCCTCCTGGATGACGCGGACGGCCTCGCGGGCCAGACCGGCCCGGCGGAGCTCCGGCGTGATCGTCAGGTCGAGGGCGACGGTCTCGCCCTCGCGAGCCACCGACCAGCCCTCGCGGGGCGTCTCGGTGATGACGACCTCGTCCGCGTCGACGGTGATCTCCTGCCCGTCGACGACGATCGTCGCCGGGCGGCCGGCGCGCAGCTCGGCCGCCAGCGCCACCGGGTCCGCCGCCGCGATCGCGGCCGCGACCGGCTGGGTGCCCTTGCCGAAGCGCTTGCCGAGCGCGCGGAAGTTGGCCTTCGCCGAGTAGTCGACGAGGTCGCCGCCGGCCTCCGCGAGCGACTCCAACCGGGTGACGTTCAGCTCCTCGGCGATCTGCGTGCGGAGATCCTCGGAGAGCGTGGACCAGCCGTGCGCGCCCACGAGGGCCCGCGAGAGCGGCTGACGGGTCTTCACCCCGCTGTCGGCCCGCGCCGCGCGCCCCAGCTCGACCAGGCGCCGTGCGAGGGCCACCTGGGCCGCGAGGTCGTCGTCGATCAGCGCGCCGTCGACCGCCGGCCACGCCGCGAGATGCACCGAGTCCGGCAGCTCCGGGCTGGTCGGCCGGAACAGGTCCTGCCAGACCCGCTCGGTGATGAACGGGGTGATCGGGGCCATCAGCAGCGTGACGACGTACAGGCACTCGTGCAGGGTCGCGAGCGCGGCCGGGTCGCCCGCCCAGAACCGGCGGCGGTTGCGGCGCACGTACCAGTTCGACAGGTCGTCGACGTAGGCCGCGAGCAGCCGCCCGGCCTTCTGGGTGTCGAAGTCCTCCAACGCCGCGTCGACGCCCTGCGCGAGGCGGTGGGCCTCGGAGATCGCCCACCGGTCCAGCGCCGGCCGCTCGGCGACCGGGGGAGCGGCGGTCACGCCCGGCTCGAAGCCCGCGGTGCGGGCGTAGAGCGACTGGAAGGCGACGGTGTTCCAGTACGTCAGCAGCGACTTGCGGACGATCTCCTGCAGGACGTTGTGGCCCACGCGCCGGGCCGACCAGGGCGAGCCCGAGCAGGCCATGAACCAGCGCAGGGCGTCGGCGCCGTGCTGGTCCATCAAGGGCATCGGCTCGAGGATGTTGCCGAGGTGCTTGGACATCTTGCGGCCGTCCTCGGCGAGGATGTGCCCGAGGCAGAGGACGTTCTCGTACGAGGACCGGTCGAAGACCAGCGTCCCGACCGCCATCAGCGTGTAGAACCAGCCGCGGGTCTGGTCGATCGCCTCGCAGATGAACTGCGCCGGGTAGGCCTTCTCGAACTCCGCGACGCCCTGATGCGGGTAGCCCCACTGGGCGAACGGCATCGAGCCCGAGTCGTACCAGGCGTCGATCACCTCGGGGACGCGGCGGGCCTGGTGGCCACAGGTCTCGCAGGCGAAGGTGACGTCGTCGATGTACGGGCGGTGCGGGTCGACGTCCGACAGGTCGCGACCGGCGAGCTCGCCGAGCTGCGCCATCGACGCGACGGCGCGCAGGTGGCCCTCCTCGCACCGCCAGATCGGCAGCGGCGTGCCCCAGTAGCGGTTGCGGGACAGGGCCCAGTCGATGTTGTTGTTCAGCCAGTCGCCGTAGCGGCCGTGCTTGATGGTGTCGGGGTACCAGGTCGTCCGCTCGTTCTCGCGGAGTAGTTCGTCCTTCACCTCGGTCGTGCGGATGTACCAGGACGGCTGCGCGTAGTAGATGAGCGCCGTGTGGCAGCGCCAGCAGTGCGGGTACGCGTGCTCGTACGCGACGTGCTTGAACAGCACGCCGCGGCTCTGCAGGTCCGCCACCAGGGCCTCGTCGGCCTTCTTGAAGAACTGCCCGCCGACGAGTGGGACGTCGTGGGCGAAGTGCCCGTCCGAGGTGATCGGGTTGACCACCGGCAGCCCGTAGGCCTTGCAGACCCGAAGGTCGTCGGCACCGAAGGCCGGGGCCTGGTGGACCAGACCGGTGCCGTCCTCGGTGGTGACGTAGTCGTCGAGCACGACGAAGTGGGTGTCCGCGCCGTCGGGGAACGCGATCAACTCGAACGGGCGCGCGTAGTGCCAGCGCTCCATCTCGGCGCCGGGGAAGGACGCGAGCACCTGCGCGCCCTCGCCGAGCGCGTACGCCACGAGCGGTTCCGCGACGACGACGGGCGTGCTCCCGTCGGCCGGCTGCGCGAGCACGTAGGTGACGTCCGCCCGGGCGGCGACCGCCGTGTTGGAGACCAGCGTCCAGGGAGTCGTCGTCCAGACCAGGAGGTCGGCGGCCCCGGCGTGCGGACCGCTGGTCAACGGGAAACGCACGTAGACCGACGGGTCGACGACCGTCTCGTAGCCCTGGGCCAGCTCGTGGTCGGACAGACCGGTGCCGCAGCGCGGGCAGTACGGCGCGACGCGGTGATCCTGGACCAGCCGGCCGTCGTCGAAGATCTTCGCCAGGCTCCACCAGACGCTCTCGACGTAGGCGCGGTCCATCGTCCAGTACGCCGAGGACAGGTCCACCCAGTAGCCCATGCGCTCGGTCATCTGCGCGAAGGCGTCGACGTGGCGGTGCACGGACTCGCGGCAGCGCGCGTTGAACTCCGCGACCCCGTAGGCCTCGATGTCGCCCTTGCCGGAGAACCCGAGTTCCTTCTCGACCGCGAGCTCGACCGGCAGGCCGTGGCAGTCCCAGCCCGCCTTGCGGGGGACGTGGTAGCCCTTCATCGTCTTGAAGCGCGGGAAGACGTCCTTGAAGACGCGCGCCTCGACGTGGTGGGTGCCGGGCATGCCGTTGGCCGTCGGCGGGCCTTCGTAGAAGACCCACAGCGGGCCGTCGGCCGTGGCGTCGATGGTGCGCTCGAAGACCTTGGCGTCGGTCCAGAACGCGAGGACCTCGCGTTCGAGGGCGGGCAGGTCCACCTGGGGCGGCACGGCGCGGTACTGGCTCACCGGGAACTTCCTCCGGACGTTGACGAAGCGACGCCGGAGGGACGAGCACCCCCGGACGCCGGGGACCCGCGGTACCACCCTCCTTGGCCGCGGCTGCCTCCCGAAGGAGACGAGCGCGACCCTCTCGTGGACCTGCACCACCGGGTCTACGCGGCGCTCCGCGGACAGGAACGCCGTTTCTTCCGGCAACTCCGGGGTGATCTCACGCCCGCGCACACCGTCCGGGCTCGCACCGTCCCCGGATCGCTCATCGGCTGCGTACGGGCGGCGCTGTCCCCATCGACGCCTCGTGCAGGGCGCTCAGCCTACCCGCGGACGCCGCGGGCGGGCGGGGCAGACTGCCGGGCGTGACCGAGCTACGGGTGGCGATCCGCGTCCGGCCGGGGTCCTCCCGGGCCGGCGTCGGGGGGACGCACGCCGGCGCGCTAGTGGTGAAGGTCAGCGAGCGGGCCGTGGACGGCCGGGCGACCGAGGCCGCGCTGACGGCTCTGGCCAAGGCGCTCGGGGTCCCGCGGCGCGAGATTCGCCTGGTCAGAGGCGCGACGAGCCGCGACAAGGTGGTCGCCGTCGAGGGGGACGAGCAGGTCCTCACCGCCGCCCTGGAGCGCCTGCGCGACGCGCCCTGATCTTCGGAGCAGGGGTTCGGACTTCCGGCGTGTCGGGTGGGTACGGTGGGCCCCGCACCGTGACGAACCGTCAGCCAACGGTCGGTGATCGTCTGGCTACGGATCGTGTTCACGGCCTGGTGACGGACGAGAAGGGTCCGCAATGGTGAGGAGCGGAGGGCCGGCAACGAAGGCGGCCTCGGCGAAGCGAGCCGCGCCGGCGAAGAAGGCCCCGGCCGCGAGGAAGGCTGCGCCGGCGAAGCAGTCCGCCCCGGTGAAGAAGGCCGCCCCGGCGAAGAAGGCCCCGGCCGCGAGGAAGGCTGCGCCGGCGAAGCAGTCCGCCCCGGTGAAGAAGGCCGCCCCGGCGAAGAAGGCCGCGGTCAAGAAGGCCGCCCCGGTGAAGAAGGCCGCGGCCACAAAAGCGGCCCCGGCCACGAAGGCGGCCGCGAAGAAGGCTTCGGCGAAAAAGGCGAGCCCGGTCGCGAAGAAGGCCGTCGCCACGAAATCCGCGCCGGCGAGAAAAGCCGCGCCCGCCAAGAAGGCGGGGGTGAAGAAGGCGGCGGTGAAGAAGGCCCCGGCGAAAAAGACCGCGCCGGCGGAAAAGGCTGCGCCCGCCAAGCCGGCGGCGGTGAAGAAGTCCGCGCCGGCCAAGAAGGCCCCGGCCAAGAACGCCCCGGCGGCGAAGAAGACGGCGCCCGCGAAGAAGGCCCCGGCGGCGAAGAAGGCAGCACCCGCGAAGAAGGCAGCACCCGCGAAGAAGACCGGGACGTTGGCCCGGGCGGCGACGCTCGCGCGGCGGGCGACGGCTCCCGCGCGCAAGGCCGCCGCGATCGCCCGGCAGGTGGCCGCTCCCGCCGCGAAACCCGCCCCGGAGGCGCCGGCCCCGGTGCCGGCGAAGGCCCCGACCAAGACCGCGGCAAAGGCTCCCGCCACGGCTCCGGCCGCGAAGCCGGCCGCGAAGCCGACCGGCAAGCTCGCGGTCCGGGAGGGGGAGACGGCCTGGACGAACGAGGAGCTCAAGGAGGTCCGGGCCGAGCTCGGCAAGGACGTCGACCGGCTCCGGGCCGAGATCGCGGTCGCCCAGGCCGACCGGGAGGCGCTGCTGCGCGACTACGGCGACGGCTCCGGGGAAGACCAGGCGGATGCCGGCACCAAGACGCTCGAGCGCGAGCAGGAGATGTCGCTGGTCAACAACGCCCTCGACATGCTCCAGCAGGACGAGCGGGCGCTCGCGCGCCTCGAGGACGGCACCTACGGCCAGTGCGAGTCGTGCGGCGACCCGATCGGGAAGGCCCGGCTCCAGGCGTTCCCGCGGGCCACGCTCTGCGTCGCCTGCAAGCAGCGGGCCGAGCGCCGGTACTGATCACCGATTCGTCGCTCTTCGTGATCATGAACGGCCCGGGTGGGCCCACGCGGAGTCTTCGGCGGGCTTAGCGTCGCCTTACCGAAACGTGAGAATTGGGACATTTCGGGCCGGGTGGTCCGCGTGAGACTCTGCTGCGATGTCCGAGACGGCGCTTGATCCCGGCCCGGTCCGGGACCTGCTGGCGCCGTCACCGAGAGTCACCGAACCGGCGGCGCCGACCCGGGCCCGGCACGCGGCCCCGGTCTACCTCCCACCCGCCGCGATCCGACGCAGCCGGCTCGCGCTCTTCGGCGGGGTCGCCGCGGCGGTCTACCTGGTCGACCTCGCCACGAAGATCGCGATCGTCGCGTTCCTCACCGAGGACGACCCGGTGGAGATCGGCGGCACCGGCGTCTCGCTGCGGCTGATCCGCAACCCGGGCGCCGCGTTCGGGGTCGGGGTCGACGTCACCGCGGTGTTCACGGTCATCACCGTCTGCGTCGTCGGGGCGGTGCTGACCAGTTCCCGGCGGCTCGGCAGCCGCCCGTGGGCCCTCACCCTGGGGCTGCTGCTCGGCGGCGCGTTGGGCAACCTCACGGACCGGCTCGCACGGTCGCCGGGGTTCCTGTCCGGGCACGTCGTCGACTTCGTCGAGATCCCCGGCTGGCCGATCTTCAACGTCGCGGACCTCTCGATCTGCGTCGCCGGCGGCCTGATGGTGGCGCTGGCGTGCCGCAACGTCCCGCTCGACGGCCGTCGCTGTCGCCGGTACTGAGCGCGCCGGTCCGTCGCCGCCACCGGGTCGAAGACCGGCCTGGGCGATAGACCACACTGAGCGGCGTGAGTTCCGACCTGCGTGCGCTGCCGGTGCCCGACGGGCTCGCGGGGGAGCGGGTGGACGCCGGGCTCGCCCGGTTGTTCGGGCTCTCCCGGACCCGCGTGGCCGAACTCGCGGCCGCGGGGTGCGTCCGGATGGACGGCGCGGCCGCGGGCAAGAGCGACCGCCTCGTCGCCGGGGCGTGGCTGGAGGTCGAGCTCCCGGCCGTCGAGCCGGCCGGCGTGGAGATCGTGGCCGAGCCGGTGCCCGGCATGAAGGTCGTCCACGACGACGAGCATCTGGTCGTCGTCGACAAGCCGGTGGGCGTGGCGGCGCACCCGAGCCCGGGCTGGACCGGCCCGACCGTCATCGGGGGCCTGGCCGCCGCCGGCTTCCGGATCTCGACCTCGGGCGCGGCCGAGCGAGCCGGTGTCGTCCACCGGCTCGACGTCGGCACCAGCGGGTTGATGGTCGTCGCGAAGTCCGAGCGGGCGTACACGCTGCTCAAGCGCGCGTTCAAGGAGCGGACGGTCGAGAAGATCTACCACGCGCTCGTGCAGGGTCATCCCGACCCGTCGCGCGGCACCGTGGACGCGCCGATCGGGCGGCACCCGGTGCACGACTGGAAGTGGGCCGTGATCGCCGAGGACGCCGGCGGCAAGGCGAGCGTCACGCACTACGACACGCTCGAGGCGTTCCGCGCCGCGAGCCTGCTGACGATCAAGCTCGAGACCGGCCGCACCCACCAGATCCGGGTGCACATGTCGGCGCTGCGGCATCCGTGCGCGGGCGACCTGACCTACGGCGCGGACCCGACCCTGGCCGAGCGCCTGGGTCTGGAGCGACAGTGGTTGCACGCGGTGTCGCTGGGGTTCGAGCACCCGGATTCCGGCGATTGGGTCGAGTTTTCCAGCGACTATCCGGACGACCTTGCGCGCGCCCTGCAGGTTGTCTCGGAGGGCTGACCACACACTGAGACGGGCGCTCGAGTTGTCAGTGGGGCGCCTTAGAGTGAGGCCCGATTCCGGGGAGGCGCAGCGGTGAGTTCGGCAGGCATGAACGACTCGTTCGTCCACCTGCACGTCCACACCGAGTACTCGATGCTCGACGGCGCGGCGCGCCTGGACGACCTCTTCCGCGGCTGCAACGAGATGGGCATGCCGGCCCTCGCGATGACCGACCACGGCAACGTGTTCGGCGCGTACGACTTCGTGAAGAAGGCGAACGAGGCCGGCATCAAGCCGATCGTCGGCATGGAGGCGTACCTCGCGCCGGGCACCCACCGCTCCGACCGCACCCGCGTGCGGTGGGCGGACGGCGGCGAGGACGACGTCTCCGGTTC
Source organism: Sporichthya brevicatena (assembly GCF_039525035.1). Taxonomy (NCBI): domain Bacteria; kingdom Bacillati; phylum Actinomycetota; class Actinomycetes; order Sporichthyales; family Sporichthyaceae; genus Sporichthya; species Sporichthya brevicatena. The sequence continues at coordinate 111,505 of NZ_BAAAHE010000015.1, read as the reverse complement.
CGGCTCGTACACGCACATGACGCTGCTGGCGACCGACAACGACTCGATGCACAACCTGTTCCGCATCTCGTCGCTGGCGAGCCTCGAAGGCTTCTTCTACAAGCCCCGCGCGGACCGCGAGCTGCTGCACCGCTACGGCAAGGGCCTGATCGCGACGACGGGCTGTCCGTCGGGCGAGATCCAGACCTGGCTGCGCATCGGCGACTACGAGAAGGCGCGCGCGTCGGCCGGAGAGTTCCAGGACATCTTCGGCAAGGAGAACTTCTTCTGCGAGCTGATGGACCACGGCATCGGCATCGAGAAGCGCGCGCACGACGGGCTGATGCGCCTGGCCAAGGACCTCAACCTGCCGCTGGTCGCGACCAACGACCTGCACTACGCCGCGGCCGAGGACGCGTCCGCGCACGAGGTGCTGCTCTGCGTGCAGTCCGGCAAGACCCTCGCGGACCCGAACCGCTTCAAGTTCGACGCGACCGACTTCTACCTCAAGAGCCCGGCCGAGATGCGCGAGCTCTGGCAGGGCCGCTACGGCCTGCGGGAGGCCTGCGACAACACGCTGCTCATCGCCGAGCGCTGCCAGATGTCGTTCTCCGCGCGCAACCTCATGCCGCGATTCCCGGTGCCCGAGGGGGAGACCGAGGAGACCTGGCTGCGCAAGGAGGTCGACCGCGGCCTGAACGAGCGCTTCCACGGCAACGTGCCCCAGACGCACCGGGATCAGGCGGCCTACGAGGTCGACATGATCATCAAGATGGGGTTCCCCGGCTACTTCCTCGTCACCGCCGACCTCGTGCGGTACGCGAAGGAGAACGGGATCCGCGTCGGTCCCGGTCGTGGGTCCGCGGCCGGTGCGCTGATCGCCTACGCGCTGGGCATCACCGAGCTCGACCCGCTCGCGCACGGCCTGATCTTCGAGCGGTTCCTCAACCCCGAGCGTGTGTCGATGCCCGACATCGACATGGACTTCGACGAACGTCGTCGCGCCGACATGATCCGCTACGCCACCGAGAAGTACGGCGAGGAGCGGGTCGCGCAGATCATCACCTACGGCACCATCAAGGCGAAGGCGGCGATCAAGGACGCCTCCCGCGTCCTCGGCTACCCGTTCGCGATGGGCGACCGCATCACCAAGGCGATGCCGCCGGCCGTCATGGGCAAGGACATCCCGCTGTCCGGGATCTTCGACCCCGACCACAAGCGCTACGCCGAGGCCGGCGAGTTCCGGGCGCTCTACGAGTCCGACCCGGACGTGAAGAAGGTCGTCGACACGGCCAAGGGTCTCGAGGGCCTGAAGCGGCAGTGGGGCGTGCACGCCGCGGGCGTCATCCTCTCGAGCGAGCCGCTGCTCGACGTCATCCCGATCCAGCGCCGCGAGCAGGACGGCGCGATCATCACGCAGTTCGACATGGGCGCCTGCGAGTCGCTCGGGCTGCTGAAGATGGACTTCCTGGGGTTGCGCAACCTCACGGTCCTCGACGACTGCCTGATCAACATCGAGTCCAACCGGGGCGAGAAGATCGTCCTCGAGGAACTCGAACTGACGGACCGTAAGGCGTACGAGCTGCTGGCCCGGGGCGACACCCTCGGCGTCTTCCAGCTCGACGGCGGGCCGATGCGTGCGCTGCTGCGCTCGATGGTCCCCGACAACTTCGAGGACATCTCCGCCGTCCTCGCGCTGTACCGGCCGGGTCCGATGGGCGCGAACGCGCACAACGACTACGCGGACCGCAAGAACGGCCGCAAGCCGGTGGTGCCGATCCACCCCGAGCTCGAAGAGCCGCTGGCCGACATCCTGGGCGACACCTACGGGTTGATCGTCTACCAGGAGCAGGTCATGGCGATCGCGCAGAAGCTCGCGGGCTACTCGCTCGGCGCCGCCGACCTGCTCCGTCGCGCGATGGGCAAGAAGAAGAAGGAGATCCTCGACAAGGAGTACATCCCGTTCTCGGAAGGGATGAAGAAGAACGGGTACTCCGAGGCGGCGATCAAGACCCTCTGGGACATCCTCGTCCCGTTCTCGGACTACGCGTTCAACAAGGCCCACACCGCCGGCTACGGCCTCGTCTCCTACTGGACCGCCTACCTCAAGGCGAACTACCCGCAGGAGTACATGGCGGCGCTGCTCACCTCGGTCAAGGACGACAAGGACAAGTCGGCCCTGTACCTCAACGAGTGCCGGCGCATGGGCATCAAGGTGCTGCCGCCGGACGTCAACGCCTCGGACGCGAACTTCACCCCGCGCGGCGAGGACATCCGCTTCGGCCTGACCGCGATCCGCAACGTCGGCGCGAACGTCGTGACCGGGATCGTCGAGGCGCGGACCGAGCAGGGCGCGTTCACCGACTTCGCCGACTTCCTGCGCAAGGTGCCGGCGCAGGTCTGCAACAAGAAGACCGTGGAGTCGCTGATCAAGGGCGGCGCGTTCGACTCGCTCGGGCACACCCGCCGTGGCCTGATCCACGCGCACGAGCGCGCGATCGACGCGATCATCGACATCAAGCGCAACGAGGCCATCGGCCAGGACTCGCTGTTCGGCGCGTTCGACGACGACGGCGACGCCACCGACACGTCCTTCGACATCGAGATCCCGACGGGGGAGTGGGACAAGCCGGCGCTGCTCGCGTACGAGCGCGAGATGCTCGGTCTCTACGTCTCGGACCACCCGTTGCTCGGCATCGAGAACGTCCTCGCCGCGGCGGCCGACTGCGCGATCACGACGCTGACCTCGAGCGAGGACCGCGCCGACGGGTCGATCGTCACGATCGCCGGCCTGATCACCGGCCTGGCGCGCAAGGTCACGAAGAAGGGCGACACCTGGGCGATCGCGACCGTCGAGGACCTCGGCGGCGCCATCGAGTGCATGTTCTTCCCGGGCTCGTACCAGCAGTTCGGCACGGTGCTCGCGACGGACACCGTCGTCGCGGTCAAGGGCCGCCTGCGCCGCAACGAGGACGAGATCTCGTTGATGGCCTCAGACCTGCAGATCCTCGACACGACGAAGTCCTCCAGCGGACCGGTCGTGGTCCGGCTGCCGGCGATGCGGTGCACGCCGCCGCTGGTCGAGCGGCTGAAGTCGGTCCTGGCCGACCACCCGGGCCAGAGCGAGGTCCACCTGCAACTCGACTCCCGGGCGCGGACGATCGTCATGCGGCTGGAGCGGGGCCCGTTCGTGGCCCCGTCCCCGGCGCTGTTCGGCGACCTGAAGGCCCTGCTCGGGCCGTCGTGCCTGGGATGACCCGGATGAGTTCACTCAGGGTGGCGAGGTAACGTCCCTCGGTGACCAGCCGGACCGTGACCGCGAGCAGGCTTCGCGGCCCGGCGACCTGGTGGTGTCTCGCCGGCGCCCTGCTCGCCTCGGTCGGCTTCGCCGTCGGCGCCTGGACGGCCGGCCGCCTCGCCGAGCGTCCCTCGGGTGGGCTGATCGTCCTGCTGGCCGTCTGCCTGATCGGGGCGGGCGTGCTCGACATGGTGGGGCGCGCGGTGTGGTCGACGGTCGTCGACCGCGCGGAGGGCCGACTGCGGGCCGATCTGCTCGCGGCCGCGCTGCACCAGCCGCTGCCGGCGCTCTCGGAGCAGGCGGTCGGGGAGGTCCTGGACCGCGTCGACGACGACACGCACCAGCTCGGTGAACTGCTGCGCGAGGTCGGCTGGGAGACCGGCCGGACGCTGCTCGCGGCGATCCCGATGTGGGTGGTCGCCGGCCTGACGTGGTGGCCGGCGTGGATCCTGTTCCCGGTCGTCGGACTGCTCGCCGCGGCCGTGGTCCGGCCGCTGACCGAGGCCGTCACGCGCGCCAAGGTGGCGGAGGAGATCGCCTGGACCGACCACGCCGCGGTGCTCGAGGAGGCCGTCGCGGCGCGGGACGACCTGCGCGCGAGCCGGGGCCAGGCGTTCGTGCTGCGGCGCTGCGCCGAGGCGTCCGCGGTCGTGCACCGGCGGGTCCGCACGACGGTGCGCCTGGCGTCGCGGCTCGGCCGACGGGCGGGGGTCGTGCTGCACCTGGTGCTCGCGGGCATCGCGGTCAGCGGCATCCTGCTCGTCGCGGCGGGTCGGCTCTCGACCGCCGCGCTCGTGACGCTGTACCTGGTCAGCATCTCCTTCGTCGGGCAGGTCGACGTCATCTGCCGCTACCTGCCCGACCTGCAGGCGGGTCTGGGGGCGCTGCGCCGGATCCGGACCCTGCTGGAGGCCGACAGTGAGCCCACCGGCGGGGCGCCGGTGCCGGCCGGTCCGCTGGACGTCCGGATCGAGCGGCTGCACTTCGCCTACCCGCAGGGGCCGTTCGCGCTCTCCGACGTCAGCCTGACGATCCCGGCGGGCCGGACGCTCGCGCTCGTCGGACGCACGGGATCGGGCAAGTCGACGCTCGTTGCGCTGCTGTCGCGCGCGATCGACCCGCCGCCGGGGTCGGTGTTCCTCGGCGGCGTCGACGTGCGGGACCTGGACCTCGACGACCTGCGGCGGACCGTGGGCGTCGCCGGGCAGCGCACGGAGATCCTGGTCGGGACGCTGGCCGAGAACATCGCGCTGTTCGCCGACGTCCCGCGCCCGGTCATCGAGCGCGCGGTCGACGAGCTCGGGCTGACCGCCTGGGTCGCCGGGCTGCCCGACGGCCTCGACACCCAGCTCGGCCCCGACGGCACGACGTTGTCCGCGGGGGAGGAGCAGCTGGTCGCGTTCGCGCGGCTGCTGGTCCGGGACGTGCGCGTCGTCGTGCTCGACGAGGCCACCGCGCGCATGGACCGCCACACCGAGGCCCGGGTCGTCGCCGCCACCGCGCGGTTGCTGGCCGGGCGGACGGGCATCCTCGTCGCCCACCGGATGTCGACGACCACGCGCGCCGACACCGTCGCCGTGCTCGACGGTGGCCGTGTCCTCGCGCAGGGCCCGCGCGTCGAGCTCGCCCGCAACCCGGGGCCGTACCGTGACCTGCTGCGTGCGGCGGGGGACGACGCCGAGGCCACGGTGCGCGGCCCGGTGCCCCGGTTCGCGGTGCCTCCGCAGCGGTTGGCGTCGGCCCGAACCGCGCGGGGGACGATCCCCGGCCCGCGCCGGACGGCGGAGGCCCCGCCGGAGTGGGACCCCGGGACCGGGCCGAGTCTCGCGCGGTCGATCGTCAGCGCCTTACGCATCCACCCGCGCTGGGGGATCGCGGGGGCGGTGCTGTTCCTGCTCTCCTCCGTCGTCGGGCCGTACGGCGTCGTCACCGGTCTGGTGTGGGGGAAGGTCGTCGCGAGCCTCGCCGCGGGCGGCGAGGTCGGGGTGACGACGCTCGCCTTCGCGGGGAGCCTGATCGCCGGCCCGGTGCTCGTGTTCGCCGCGATGCCGCTGTACATGCGCTGGTGGTGGGCCGTGCACCTGCGGGTCCGGCTGGCCGTCCTCCGCGGGCAGACGTTGCCGCGGCGGTTGCCGCCCACGCCCCCGGGCGAGGTCGTCGCGCGGGCGATGGACGCCGACCGCTTCGTTCAGTACGCCGACCGGTGGGTGGACTTCGTCAACGGCGTGCTCGTCGTGCTGCTGACGGTGCTGCTCGCGCAGAGCCTGCTGGCGGGTGGGCTGCTGCTGGCGGTGACGGTCCTGACCGCGCTCACGGCGCTGGTGGGTGCCCCGATCGCGGGCCGGTCGGCCGCGCGGGCGTCGGAGACCCGCGCGCGGTTCGGCCGGTCGCTGGTGTCGACGCTCGACGCCGCGCGGACCGTGAAGCTCGCGGCCGCGACGCCGCAGCTGCACCGGCATCTGCTCGGCGTCGACTCCCCGCGCGTGGGGGCGGCGATCCGCGAGCACCGGGTGCGCGCGGTGCTGGATTCCGTGCCACCGCTGCTCGTGCAGTGCGGGATGGTCCTGTGCTGGCTGATCTACCTGACCGGCGGCTGGGGTCTCGCGACGGCGCTGCTGGTGACGACGGCGCTCGAGGGCTTCGACTTCTTCGGCCGGGTCACGGCCGCGGTGGTGACCGAGGCGCCGGGCGTGCGGGCGTGGAAGGACGCGACCTGCCGCCTCGCCGCCGGCGCCGACCTGATGACGCAGCCGGACGGCGTCGACCTCGTCCACGGGAAGGCGCCCGCCCCGGACGCGCCGTCGCGGGTTCCGTTGTCGCGGCTCGACCTCGACGACCTCACCGTCGTCCACCCGGACGGGACCGTCGGGGTCGCGCACGTGAACCTGAGCGTCGCGCGGGGGCAGCTCGTGCTCGTGGTCGGATCGGTGGGCTCGGGGAAGTCCAGCCTGCTCGCAGCGCTCGCGGGGCTGGCGCACCACCAGGGCCGGGTGCGGTGGAACGGGGTGGTGGTCTCCGACCCCGAACTGTTTCTGAGGCCGAGTCAGGTTTCCTACGTGGCCCAGGTTCCGCGGGTGCTGTCGGGGACGTTCGCCGACAACGTCCGGCTCGACCACCCGGGCCACAGCGTCGAGTCCGCGGTGGAGGACTCCCGGCTCGCGCTCGACGTCTCCGCCGCCGGGGGACTGCAGGCGCGGGTGGGGCACCGCGGCGTCCGGCTCTCCGGCGGTCAGGCCCAGCGCGTCGCCTTCGCCCGGGCACTCGCCGCCAACGCCGAACTCGTCGTCGCCGACGACGTCTCCAGCGCCCTCGACGCCCGGACCGAGCTCGAGCTCTGGCGTGCGCTCCGGATGCGCGGGTCGACCGTCGTCGCCGCGACCTCGAAAGCCGCGGCCCTGGCGCAGGCGGACGTGGTCGTCGTCCTGGACGCCGGCACCGTCGTCGCCATCGGGACCTGGGACACCCTCGCCCCCGACTGGGCCCACCTCGCCGGCTGATTCCCCGCAACGTCAGCGAGATCGCGCGTCATAGCGCCCGATCCCGCTGACGTCCCGCCTGCAGTGGAGATGACATCTCCAGTGCAGGGGAGGTCGGCGCTTCGCCGTGCTCCAGCCGCGGCAGGATGCGGTCTAGCCAGCGGGGGCACCACCAGTTCGCCCCGCCCGCGAGCTTCATGAACGCGGGGACGAGGCACGCGCGCATGATCGTGGCGTCGATGAGAACCGCGGCGGCGAGGCCGAAGCCGAGCTGCTTGATCTCGGGGGCGGGGCAGATCATGAACGCGCCGAAGATGGCGATCATGATCAGCGCGGCGGAGGTGATGACACCGCCGGTCTTGGCGAGGCCCGCGGCGATGGCCTCGGTGTTGCTGCCGGTGCGGAGGTACTCCTCGCGGATGCGGGTGACGAGGAAGACCTCGTAGTCCATGGACAGGCCGAACAGGATCACGAACAGCGTGAGTGGCAGCCAGGCCTGGAGATAGCCGGGGGAGGAGAAGTCGAGCAGGCTCTCGCCGTTGCCCTCCTGGAAGACCCAGACCGTCAGGCCCATCGCGGCGGCGATCGAGAGCAGGTTCATGATCACGGCCTTGAGCGCGAGCACCGGGCTGCGGAGCATGACGAGCAGCAGCAGGAAGCACAGCGCGAGGGTCGCGATGACGATCGGCGGGGTCTTGTCGAGGACCTTGTCCGCGTAGTCGATGCTGCGCGCGGTCGTGCCGCCGACGTCGGCGTCGGCGGCTGAGCCCAGCTCGGCGTCGAGGCGGGTGCGCGCGGTCTTCACGACGTCCTCGGCGGCCTTCGAGTCGTCCGGGACGGTGAGGTTGCCGGTGACGAGGAACGACTCCGCGTCGAGCTCCTGGACGGCGACGCCGGTGAGCCGCGAGTCCTCGGCGAGGATCCGCTCGGCGGTCGCCGCCGCGTCGCGGTCCCCGGCCACGGCCACCTCGACCCGGCCGAGCGTGATGCCCGGGAACGCGGACGAGAGCGTGGTCAGGGTCCGCACCGACGGCTCGTCCTCGTAGGCCCGCACGTTCAGATCGATGCCCTGTTTGACGTCGATCAGCGGCGCCGCGGCACAGATCAGCACGCAGGTGCCGACGGTCAGGACGGCCGCCGGCCACTTCATCACCCAGCGCGCGAGACGGTCCCAGCGGTCGGAGGCGCCGCCGGCCTCGAAGCCGCGCTCGCGCATCCGCTTCAGACGGACCGTCAGGGCGCGGTCGCCCATCACCGCCAGCAGCGCGGGCAGCAGGATCAGCGCCATCGCGACCGACCCGGCGACGCCGAGCAGACCGGCGAGGGCGTACTTGCTCAACGTCGGGACGTCGAGCAGGGCCATCGGGAGCAGCGCGACCATGACGGTGAGCCCGGAGAACACCACCGTCCGGCCCGCCGTGGCCATCGTCGTCGCGAGCGCGATCTCCGCGCCGGCGCGGGTGCGTTCCTCGCGGTAGCGGCGGACGATGAGCAGCGCGTAGTCGATGCCGACGGCGATGCCGAGCATCACGACACCGTTCTCGGCGAAGATGTCGAACTCGGTCCAGAAGCTCGCCGCGCCGAGGACGCCGAGGGCGACCACCGCCCCGGCGAGCCCGGTCAGCACCGGCAGTCCGGCAGCGAGGATCGAGCCGAGCGTCAGGAACAGGATCAGCATCGCCAGCGGCAGGCCGATCGCCTCGGCCATCGCCAGCCCCTCCTCCTCGGAGTGGAGCAGGTCGACGAAGAACGGGCTCTCCCCGGACAGCCCGATCTCGATGTCGGGTCCGCCGAGCGGGGAGGCGTCCAGCTCCTCCAGGTCGTGCTTGAGCTCCTTCGCGGTCTTCTGCCGGTCGCCGGCGTCGCCGGACAGCAGCACCGTGCGGTACTCGACCCGGCCGTCCGGCGAGACACGGCCGGCGAGGTCGGCCGGCGGCACGTCGACCACGCCGTCGTTCGCCCGGACCACGGCCAGCGCGGCGTCCATCGCCCGGGTGAAGGTCGGGTCGGTGGACGTGCGCTCCGTCGAGGACAGCACCAGGAGCACGGCCTCCTGCGCGCCGAGCGCCTGCTCGACCGCTGCCGTCGCCCGCGCGGACTCCGAGCCCGGGGTGTCGTAGCCGATGCCGAGGACGCGGGCCAGGAACACGGGCGTCAGCGCGGCGAAGGCCACCACCGCGACGAGGGCCGCCGTGAGCACGCGCCGCGGCCGCCGGGCCACGAACCGGCCCCAGGTCCGGAGTGCCTCGCGGGGAGGTGCCGGGGCCGGGGGCGCGGGCGCAGTGGAGGGCGGCCCGGGGTCCGCGGTGATCGCCATGGCCGCTCTCGGCCTCCTCGCCGTGGGGACCCACCTCGTCGTGGGCTGCGGAAATCTGTAGCACGGCGTCTCACAAACCCTCCACAACTGCCGCACAGGCGTTCGGCAAAGGGCCGGTACAGGGCGTCCGGACACGCGTTCTGCGCCCGAACGGGCGCGGGGGAATCGCGAACCGGAACCCCGGCTGCGAGATACTGAGCGGGTGGGGACCCGGGCGAAGCCGTCACCGCGCCCGGAGGAGGGCGCCGGGCCGCGCCTGCTCGCTCAGTTCCGGCCGGCCGCGCTGGCGTTCCTCGCCCCGCTGCTGGCCGCTCCCTACATCGGCATCGTCTGGGAGTGGATCGCCCCGAAGCCGACCTACGTGAACCTCAGCGGCGAGGTGTACCTCAACAACCAGGACACCTCGGAGTTCATCGCCGCCGACGGCTGGTTCCTGATCCTCGGGCTCCTGCTCGGCATCGGCACCGGCGCGATCGGCTACTGGCGGCGCCGCGGCGACCTGACGGTGATCGTCGCGCTGACCGGGTCCTCGATCCTGGCGTCGTTGATCGCCCGCGAGGTCGGGGAGGCCTTCGGGCCGCCCCCGATCCAGCAGACCGCGCTCACCCTCGCCGACGGGCAGACCATCTCCGGCTCCCTGGAGCTCGCCTCCGACGGAATCCTGTTCGCCTGGGGCGTCGGGATCCTGCTGGTGTACCTCTCGCTGATCGTCGGGCTGGAGCGTGGCCAGACCGAGGACGAGCTCGACGCGCCTCCCACGAGGAGCGACGCCGACACCGACGAGCTGGCCGAGGCCTCAGTTGGGGCTCGGAGCCTCGCGGGCGAGGTCGGCGCCGGGCAGCGACGGCAGATGGGTGAGCATGACCCGCTCCCGGCGGAGCAGCGCGACCTCGGCTCGTAGCCGGGCGGCGGCGTCCGGGGCCTCCAGCAGGGCCTGCTTGTCCGAGCGGTCGAGCACCATCGCCGCGGCCACCAGGTAGGACAGCACGATCGGGTCGGGCGGCAGCGGCCCGCGCACGCGCGGCGGCTGGCCCTGCAGCGTGAGCAACTGGTCCCGGTACGCCGCGTAGTGCACCGCGACGGAGCGGGCCAGCACCTCGGCGGCCTCGTCGCCGGCCTCCTCGGCGAGGTACTCGACCTCCCCGGTCAGGTACGGCGCCGCGTGCTCGTCCACCTTGAGCAGCCGGAACCGGCGCGTGCCGGTCGTCACGAGGTCGAAGCGCCCGTCGGCGAGGGCGTCGACGCGCCGGATCTGGGCCACGCAGCCGATCTCGTGGAGCTCGGCGACGCCGTCCGCCCCGACCTCCCGACCCTGCCGGATCGCGATCACGCCGAACTCCGGCGCGCCGGCCTCGGGCAGCTCGCCGTCCCCGCCCCCGGTCAGCGTCGTGACCAGCGCCCGGTAGCGCTCCTCGAAGATGTGCAGCGGCAGCAGCAGACCCGGGTAGAGCACCGTCCCCAGCGGGAACAGCGGCAGCCGAGCCGTCCGGGGAGCCGTCACGGGTCGAGCCTAGTTCCCCGGCGACTAGACTCAGGGGGTGCTTTCCGTCCTTGACCTGCGTGGATCTGCGCTGACGCCGGCGGCGTTGCGCAGCGTGCTGCCGCGCGCCGCGGCCGACGTCGCGGCGACGCTGGAGACGGTGCGCCCGATCTGCGACGAGGTCCGGGACCGGGGGAGCGCGGCCCTGCTCGACTTCGCCGAGCGCTTCGACGGCGTCCGCCCGGCGTCGATCCGGGTCCCGGCCGAGGTGCTGGACAAGGCCCTCATCGACCTGGACCCGGCGGTCCGGGCCGCGCTGGAGGAGGCCGCCCGGCGCGCACGCCTCGTGCACGCGGCGCAGAAACACCCCGACGCGGTCGTGGAGGTCAGCCCCGGCGGCACGGTCACCGAGCGCTGGATCCCGGTCCGGCGCGTCGGCCTGTACGTGCCCGGCGGCGTCGTCGCGTACCCGTCGAGCGTCGTGATGAACGTCGTTCCCGCGCAGGTGGCCGGCGTCTCCTCGATCGCGGTCACGTCCCCGCCGCAGCGCGACAACGACGGGTGGCCGCACCCGGTCGTGCTCGCGGCGTGCGCCCTGCTCGGCGTCGACGAGGTCTACGCGGTCGGCGGCGCCCAGGCGATCGCGATGTTCGCCCACGGCACCGAGGACTGCGCCCCGGCCGACCTGGTCACCGGGCCGGGCAACGTCTACGTCGCCGCCGCCAAGCGACTCCTCAAGGGCATCATCGGCATCGACGCCGAGGCCGGCCCCACGGAGATCGGCATCCTCGCCGACGCCACCGCCGACCCGGCGCACGTCGCGGCGGACCTGATCTCCCAGGCCGAGCACGACGAGAACGCCTCCTGCCTGCTCGTCACCGACGCCCCGGCGCTGGTCGAGCAGGTCCAGGCCGAGGTCGAGCGCCAGCGCGGCGTCTCGCTGAACCAGAAGCAGGTCGACGCGGCGCTGGCCAACCAGTCGGCGATCGTGCTCGTGGACGACCTGGCGGCCGGCCTGACCGTCGTCGACGAGTGGGCCGCCGAGCACCTGGAGATCCTCACCGCGGACGCGTCGGCCCTGGCGCGCCGGGTCCGGAACGCGGGCGCGATCTTCGTCGGCCCCTACGCGCCGGTCAGCCTCGGCGACTACCTCGCCGGGTCAAACCACGTCCTGCCGACCGGCGGCACCGCCCGCCACACCGGCGGGCTGAGCGTCCACTCGTTCCTGCGCAGCGTCCACGTCGTCGAGTACGACCGCGCGGCGCTCGCCGAGGTCGCCGGGCACATCGACGCGCTCGGCGGGGCGGAGAACCTGCTCGCCCACGTCAACGCGGTCCGGGTCCGGGTGCCGAAGGACCAGAGCCCGCGGGAAGACCAGAACTGATGGACACCTTTCTCCCGCTGCGCGACGACCTGCGCGGCCGGTCGGCCTACGGTGCGCCGCAACTGGACGTGCCGGTCCGGCTCAACACCAACGAGAACCCGTACGGGCCCTCGCCGGCGCTGGCCGCCGACCTCGCCGCCGCCGTGGCGCTCGCCGCGTCCGAGCTCAACCGCTACCCGGACCGGGACGCGACGGCGCTGCGTGCCGACCTCGCCGCCTACCTCGGCCACAACCTGACTCCGAATCAGATCTGGGCGGCCAACGGGTCGAACGAGATCCTGCAGCAGCTGCTGATGGCCTTCGGTGGCGCCGGGCGCACGGCGATGGGCTTCGAGCCCTCGTACTCGATGCACCGGCTGATCTCGCTGGCGACGCAGACCGACTGGGTGGAGGGCTACCGCGAAAACGACTTCACCCTCGACCCGGAGCGGGTCGTGGCCGAGGTCTCGGCCGCCCAGCCCGACGTCGTCTTCCTGACCTCGCCGAACAATCCGACCGGCACCGCGCTCGACCTCTCGGTGATCGAGGCGGTCTACGAGGCGGCGACGGGAATCGTCGTCGTCGACGAGGCGTACGCCGAGTTCGCGCGCGACGGCGTGCCGAGCGCGCTGACGCTGCTGCCGGGCCGGCCCCGACTGGTCGTCACGCGGACGATGAGCAAGGCGTTCTCGATGGCCGGCCTGCGCGTGGGTTACCTCGCCGCCGACCCCGAGCTCGTCGACTGCCTGCTGCTGGTCCGACTGCCGTACCACCTCTCCGAGCTCACCCAGGCCGCCGCGCGCGTCGCGCTCAAGCACGCGCCGGAGCTGCTGAACACCGTCGGCACCCTGCGCGCGGAGCGCGACCGTCTGGTCTCCGAGATCACCGCGCTCGGTTGCCGGGTCGTGCCGTCGGACGCGAACTTCGTGCTGTTCGGCGGGCTCGGCGACCAGACCGTGACCTGGCAGGGCCTGCTCGACCGCGGGGTGCTCATCCGCGACGTCGGGCTGACCGGCTGGCTGCGCGTCACCGCGGGTACACCGGAGGAGAACGACGCGTTCCTGGCCGCGCTGGCCGACGTGCTGAGAGAGCAACTGCTGAGGGAGAGTCAGACATGAGTCGGACGGGACGCGTCGAGCGCGTCACCAAGGAGTCCAACGTCCTCGTCGAGATCGACCTGGACGGCTCCGGGCGCACCGAGGTCTCGACCGGCGTCGGGTTCTACGACCACATGCTGTCCCAGCTCGGCCGCCACGGTCTGTTCGACCTGACCGTGAAGACCGAGGGCGACCTGCACATCGACCCGCACCACACCGTCGAGGACACCTCGATCGCGCTCGGCGCCGCGTTCCGGCAGGCGCTCGGCGACGCGAAGGGCGTGCGCCGGTTCGCGAACTCGCTGGTGCCGCTGGACGAGGCGCTCGCGCGCGTGGCCGTCGACCTCGCCGGCCGGGCGTACCTCGTGCACACCGAGCCCGAGAATCTCGCGCCGATGATCGGCGAGTACGAGACTGCGCTGACCCGGCACATCTGGGAGTCGTTCGTGAACTCCGCCCAGATCTGCCTGCACATCGACGTGCTGCGCGGCCGCAACGCGCACCACGTCGCCGAGTGCCAGTTCAAGGGCGTGGCCCGGGCCCTGCGAGACGCCGTCGCGTTCGACCCGCGCGAGACCGGCGTGCCCTCCACCAAGGGCACCCTGTCCGCCGACACCCGTTCCTCGTGAGCCCCCGCGTCGTCGTCCTCGACTACGGGTCGGGCAACCTCCGCTCCGCCGAGCGTGCCCTGGAGCGCGCCGGGGCGGACGTCACCGTCACCGCCGACCGGCGGGCGGCGCAGGAGGCCGACGGCCTCGTCGTCCCCGGCGTCGGGGCGTTCGAGGCGTGCATGAAGGGCCTCGAGCAGGTCTTCGGGCCCGAGATCATCGGCCGCCGCCTCGCCGGCGGCCGCCCGGTGCTCGGCATCTGCGTCGGTATGCAGATCCTGTTCGAGTACGGCGTCGAGCACGGCGTGACGACGCGAGGCTGCGCGGAGTGGCCCGGCACCGTCGAGCGCCTGCACGCGCCGGTGCTGCCCCACATGGGCTGGAACACCGTCACCGCGGCCGAGGGCTCGCGCCTGTTCGCGGGGATCGAGAACGAGCGGTTCTACTTCGTCCACTCCTACGCGGCGCGGGCCTGGACGCTCGAGGCCACCGGCCCGTTCAAGCCCCCGCAGGTGACGTGGGCCGAGCACGGCGAGCCCTTCGTCGCCGCCGTCGAGAACGAGGCGCTGTCCGCGACCCAGTTCCACCCGGAGAAGTCCGGGGACGCCGGCGCCGCCCTGCTCCGCAACTGGCTGAAGACCCTTAATGCTGCCTGACAAGGGTGACACCCTTTTTTGACAGGGCGAGGTTGCTGACGGGACGGGGCGTCAGGGTCCGTAGACCGGGTCCGGCGGGAACGGGTCGTCGAGCTCGGCCGGCGGGTTCCCGGCGTGCAGGCCCTCGGCGTCGAGGTCCTCGAGGGCCGGGCCGTCGGCGACGTAGCGGTGCCGACTGCCGATCGGGACGACGAGCGGGCTTCCGGAGACCGGGTCCGGGATGACGCGGGCCTCGAGGCCGAACACCTCGGCGAGCAGTTGCTCGGTGAGCACCTCGCGCGGGGGACCGGCGGCGACGATCCGGCCGGCCTTCATCGCGATCAGGTGGTCGGAGTAGCGGGCCGCGAGGTTGAGGTCGTGCAGGACCATCAGCACGGTCCGGCCGGCCTCGCGGTTCAGGCGCTCGACGAGGTCGAGGACGTCGACCTGGTGAGCCAGGTCGAGGAAGGTCGTCGGCTCGTCGAGCAGGAGCAGGTCGGTGCCCTGCGCGAGCGCCATCGAGATCCACGCGCGCTGGCGCTGACCGCCGGAGAGCGTGTCGACGGTGCGCTCGGCGAGGTCGGCGATCCCGGTCCACTGCAGCGCGGCGGCGACGGACTCCTCGTCGTCGGAGGACCACTGCCGGTACCAGGCCTGGTGGGGGTGCCGGCCGCGCGCGACGAGGTCGGCGACCGTGAGGCCCTCGGGCGCCGTCGGCGCCTGGGGGAGGACGCCGAGGGTGCGCGCGACCTCCTTGGTCGGCACCTTGTCGATCCGCTTGCCGTCGAGGACCACGTGGCCCGCCCGGGTCGGCATCAGCCGCGCCAGCGCCCGGAGCACGGTGGACTTGCCGCACCCGTTGGGGCCGATCACCGCGGTGACCGCACCGGCCATCAGGTCGAGGTCGAGGTGCTCGACGATCACCTGCTCGCCGTAGCCGAGGCGGATCCCCTCGGCGCGCAGACGCGACGGGCCCCCGATCGCCCGCGCGGTGCCGTTCGGGGCG
The DNA here is from genome assembly GCF_039525035.1 of Sporichthya brevicatena. Taxonomy (NCBI): domain Bacteria; kingdom Bacillati; phylum Actinomycetota; class Actinomycetes; order Sporichthyales; family Sporichthyaceae; genus Sporichthya; species Sporichthya brevicatena. The sequence continues at coordinate 96,246 of NZ_BAAAHE010000015.1, read as the reverse complement.
GTGCCGTTCGACGCGGTGGCAGCCGGCGTCGAGGGCGCCGGATAGGCAGCTCCGGGCGGCGGGGCGGTGGGCAGCGGACCCACGGGGAGCGTCGAGGTCACAGGCGCACCTTCCGCGTGTTGACGGCGAGCAGGTAGAGCAGGAACGGCGCCCCGACGGCAGAGGTCACGATCCCGACGGGGAGCTCAAGGTCGCCGAGCATCGTGCGGGCGACGACGTCGGACGCGACCACGAGCGCGGCCCCGAACGTGGCGGACGCGAGCAACGGTGGTCGCGAACCGCCGGTGACGCGGATCGCCGCCTGCGGGGCGACGAACGCGACGAAGCCGATCGGGCCGGCGCACGCGGTGGCGACGGCGGCGAGGGCGACGGCGCAGAGCAGCAGCCCGGTCCGCGCGGCGTTCAGGCGGATGCCCAGACCCCGCACGGTGTCGTCGCTGTACTGCAGCGCACCGAGGACGAAGACGAGGATCAGCGAGATCGGGACGAGGATCGCCAGCGCGACCGCCACCGGGCGCACGTGCTCCCAGCCGCGGCCGTTGAGGCTGCCGGTCATCCAGACCTGGGCGCGCGCGGCGTCCTCGACACGGGCCTTGACCAGCAGGTAGCTGACCACCGACGCGAGCACCGCGTTCACGCCGATGCCGACGAGCACCAAGCGGTACCCGTCGATGCCTCGTCGATAGGCGAGCAGATAGATCAGGGTCGCGGTGGCGACGCCCCCGGCCAGCGCCGCGAGCGGCAGGCCGAGTTGGGTGCCGACCGTGCCGATGACGCCGCCGGACCCGCCGAGCAGGATCACGGCGACGGCGGCCGCGCTGGCGCCCTGCGTGATGCCGAGGATGTCGGGCGTCGCGAGGGCGTTGCGCGCGATCGAGGCCGTGATCGCCCCGGACAGGCCGAGCGCCGCACCCACGAGAACCCCGGTGAGCGCGCGGGGCAGGCGGAGGTCGATGACGATGAACCGCTGGGCGTCGGTCCCGCCGCCGGCGAGCACGCGCAGGACGTCGACGATCGAGATCGGGTAGTCGCCGCGGCCGACGTCGGCGGCGAGCGCGAGCAGTGCCAGCACGGCGCCGATCAGCGCCACGACCAGGAACCGCGGCCGCCAGACGCCCGAGATCGCCGGGCCGAGGCGGAACGGCGGCCGGCCGGGGACGGCGGGGTCCCTCGTCGTCGCGGTGGCGCTCACGGTGTCGCTCACGGTGTCGCTCACAGCGCCGCCAACCGGCGACGGCGGACGAGCCAGATGAAGAACGGTGCGCCGACGAGGGCCATGATGATGCCGACCTGCATCTCCCCGGGCCGCACGACGACGCGGCCGATCGTGTCGGTGAGCAGCACCAGCGAGCCGCCGAGCAGGGCCGAGCACGGCAGCAGCCAGCGGTAGTCGGGACCGGTGAAGATGCGCGCGACGTGCGGCACCACCAGCCCGACGAAGCCGATCGGGCCGGCGGCGGCGACGGCTGCGCCCGTCAGCAGGGTGATCGACGCGATGCCGATCGCGCGGGTGGTGAACACCGACTGGCCCAGGCTGCGCGCGACGTCCTCGCCGAGGGAGAGCAGGTTCAGCGCGGGCGCGTTGTAGAGCGCGAGGAGCAGCCCGACGATCAGGAAGGGCAGCACCTCCCAGATCACGCGGGTCGGCCGGCCGGTCAGCGCGCCGACCTGCCAGAACCGGAACACGTCGAGGGTCTGACGATCCATCAGGATCAGCGCGGACGTGAAGGACCCGAGCAGGGCGGAGACGGCCGCCCCCGCGAGGGCGAGCGTCACCGGGGTCGCGGCGCCCTGCCCGAGCGACCCGAGCGCGAACACGACCAAGGAGGCGACCAGCGCCCCCGCGAACGCGAACCAGACGAAGCCGAGGGTGTCGGTGACGCCGAAGGAGTAGATCGCGAGGACCACGGCGAACGCAGCGCCGGCCTCGACGCCGAGCAGCCCCGGGTCGGCGAGCGGGTTCCGCGTGTGGCCCTGCATGAGGGCCCCGGCGATGCCGAGCGCTGCTCCGACCAGCAGGCCGAGGACCGTCCGGGGCACCCGCAGCGATCGGATGATGACGTCGTTCTCGCTGTTCTCCGGGCTCACCAGCCCGGCCCAGACGTCGCCGATCGGGATCGGCTTGGCCCCGATCGCGATCGACAGGACGATGCAGAGCAGGACCACCCCGGTCAGGCCGAGGACGATCAGCGGGCGGCGCCGCCGTGGCCGCGCCGAGGAGCCGGATGCCGACGGCCGGGCCGACGCCGAAGCGTTCGGGCGGTCGTGCGTCACGGTCATGCGGTCGGAACCCATCCTCGGCGAACCGGATCGAGCGTGCGGAACCCGACCAGGTTAGGCAAGGCTAGCCTGCGATGGGCCGGGCGCCAGGGGTCACGGCGAATCCGGTCGTTCGGCGGACCACGCCGACCACAGCCGGGCGTAGGTGCCCCCGGCCGCGACCAGGTCGTCGTGGGTGCCCACCTCGACCACGCGGCCGGCGTCCAGGACGACCACGCGGTCGGCCGTGGCGGCCTGCGTCAGCCGATGGGCCACGACCAGCGCCGTACGGCCGGTGATGGCCTCGGTCGCGGCGGCCTCCAGCGCCCGGGCACCCGCGCTGCCGGCCTCGGCGGTGGCCTCGTCGAGGATCGCCACCGGTGGGTCCACCAGCAGCAACCGCGCCAGCGCGAGCTGCTGCGCCTGCGCCACGGTGAGCTGGTGCCCGCCCTCGCCGACCTCGGTCGCGAGACCCTCGGGGAGCAGGTCCACCCACGCGGCCGCACCGACGGCGGTCAGGGCGCCGCGCAGGGCCTCGTCGGACGCGTCCGGGCGGACCAGGCGCAGGTCGTCGGCCAGCGGCCCGGCGAACACGTGCACCTCCTGGGTCACCAGGGCGACCGTCCGGCGCACGCCGGCGGGACCCAGGTCGGCGGCGTCGACGCCGTCGAGCCGGATCCGGCCCCGCGCCGGGGTGTGGACGCCGGCGACGAGCTTGGCCAGCGTCGTCTTGCCGGCGCCGCTCGTGCCGACCACGGCGACCCGCTCGCCCGCCGCCACCGTCAGCTCGATGCCGTCGAGCACGTCGTGCCCGGCGACGTAGGCGTGCCCCACGCCCTGAACGTCGACGCGGGCCGGGTCGGACGGCGGCGCGGCCGGGTTCGCCGGCTCGGGCTCGGGCGGGAGGTCGAGGACGCCGACGAGCCGGGCCAGGCTCGCCGCGGCCGACTGCGCCTCGTCGAGGGAGGCGAGGGCGACGTTGATCGGGTTGAACAGGTTCGCGAAGTAGAGCGCGGCAGCGCTCGCGGCGCCGACGGTGACGTCACCGTTCTCGACCAGCACGTAGCCGGTCGCGAGCACCGCGGACAGCCCGACGAGCTCGGCCAGGTTCAGCCGCGCGAAGAACCGCGTCTGGAGCCGGACGGCCGCGAGCGTCAGGTCGACCGAGTGCTGGGAGCGGGTGGTCACCTTCGCCAGGTGCGAGTGCCGGAGCCCGAACGCACGGACCGTCGGGGCGCCGGAGATCGAGTCGAGCAGCTCCTGCTGCAGGTCACCGACCGCCGCCCGCTGCTCGGCGTACAGCGGCGGAGCGTGGCGCAGGTACCAGCGGACGGTGATCACCTGGATCGGCGCCGCGCAGAGGGCGGCGAGCGCGAAGCGCCAGTCGAGCACCGCCAGGCCGACGACGGTGAGGGCGATCGTGAGCGCCGCCCGCGTGAACTCGGGCAGTGCCTGCCGGATGCCCTGGCTGATGACCGAGACGTCGTTGGTGACGCGGGAGGTCAGGTCGCCGGAGCCCGCGGCCTCGACCTGTTCCAGCGGCAGCGCGAGCGCGCGCTCGACGAACTGCTCACGCAGGCCGGCGAGGATCTGCTCGCCGAGGCGGGCGATCAGGACGATGCTCACCATCGCGAGGACCGCGTACACCACCGCAATGGCGACGAGCAGCGTGATCGGGCCGGTCAGCGCCGAGGCCGGCCGGTCGTCGATCACCCGGTCGACGATGTTGCCGAGGACGGGCGCCGTCAGCAGGAACACGGCGGTCGCGGCGACCGCCGTCAGCAGGGCGGCCGTCGCCAGCGTCCGATGCGGCCGCGCGAGGGTGCGCAGCGCGGCCCAGGTCCGCCGGCCGGGGGCGACGGGGAGTCGCCGATCCGTCGCGGTCATCGGAGCACCAGCTCCCGGTAGCCGGCGGAGCGGGCGACGAGGTCGGCGTGGGTGCCGACCTCGTCCACCCGGCCCGCGCGCACCAGCGCGACGCGGTCGGTGACCGCGAGCAGGGCCGGGCTCGTCGTGAGCAGGACCGTCGTCCGGCCCTGCCGCAGGTCGCGGATCCCGGCGGCGAGCCGGGCCTCGGTGGCCGCGTCGACGGCGGTCGTCGGGTCGTGCAGGACGAGCACCGGGGAGTCGGCCGCGAGCGCTCGGGCCAGGGCGACGCGTTGGCGCTGTCCACCCGACAGGCCGCGTCCGCGCTCGCCGACCGTCGTCGCCACACCTTCCGGGAGCGCCGCGGCGACCTCGTCGGCGCCGCCGGCGGTCAACGCCGCCCGGACGGCTGCCGGCTCCCGGGGTGCGTCGTCCCCGCGCCCGTCGAGGACGTTGTCGAGCAGGCTGCCCTCGAACAGGTGAGCGTCGTGGGCGGCGACCAGCAGGGTCCGGCGCAGCGGACCGGGGTCGAGCTCGGTCAGTGGCCGGCCGTCGAGCAGGACGGCGCCGCCGTCGGGGTCGGTCTCGCGCGCCAGGCAGCGCAGCAGGGCCCGGGCGTCGGCGGGGTCGGCCGCGACGCCGACGAACTCGCCGGAGCTGACCGTCAGGTCCAGCCCGGCGAGCGATCCGCTGCGGACGCCTCGCAGCTCGACGTCGCCGCGCACGGGCCGGACGGGGACGGCCGTCCCGCCCGCGATCGCCGGCGGCGAGCTGAGCACCTCGGCGATCCGGCGGGAGGAGGCCCGGGCCGCCGCGAGCTCGGACCCGACCCACGCCATCGCCTGCATCGGGCCGATCAGGAACTGCGCGAGGCCGACGGCGGCGACCAGCTCGCCGACAGTGATGTGGTCCTGCGTCGCGAGGTAGCCGCCGAGGAGGGCGACGCCGGCGAGGAAGAGCCCGGTCATGGCGATCATCGCGGCCTCGTAGGCGGCGTCGGCGCGGGCGGCGCGCAGCGTCGCCTGCAGCGAGTCCTGGCTGACCCTCCGGTACCGCGCGACCGCGGCCGGCTCGGCGCCGACACCCTTGAGGACGCGCAGGCCGGCGACGAGGTCGGCGGCGACGCCGAACGAGGCCGCGGCGCGCTCCTGCTGCTCGGCGCTCCGGGCCTCGAGGGGCTTGCCCAGCAGGTTGACCAGCCAGAGCATCGGGGGAGCGCCGAGGAGGACGACCAGTCCGAGCGGCACCGACAGTCGCAGCAGGGCCGCCCCGCCGACCAGCAGACCGGCCAGCGCGGCGATACCGCTGGGGAGGGCGAAGGCCAGGATCCCGACCTTGGCGGTGTCCGAGGTCGCGAGGCCGGCGAGGGCGCCGGGGAGTCGTCCCGCCTCGGCGCCGCCACGGTCGTCGAGCACCCGCTCCGCCAGGCGGAGCCGCAGGTCGTGCGCGGCCTGCTCGGATGCCCGCTCCGCGCACCGCGCCCCGAGGCGGTAGCCGAACGAGAGGAACGCGAACACCGCGGCCAAGGCCCCGAGCCAGGCGAGCAGCCGCGACCCGTCGCCGGTGGCGACGGCCTCGTCGATGATCACGCCGATCAGCACGGGGACCAGCGCCTCGCCCGCCTGGTGGCAGATGAACAGCGCGCCCGCCGCCCCCACCCAGCGCCGCTGGCGACCCAGCGCACCCCGCAGCACCGATCGGCTGTCGTTTCCGACGGCGTCGTCCTGGTTCTCCACCCTTGCGGCCCTTCGACGGATCGTGAGGAACGTCACTCCTGCGCAGAAATCAAAAATCGCTGGTTTGCGCGGGCGCGTCCTTGGTCATGAGCTTGCGGGCCGCATGAAAGTAAGGCAAGGCTTACCAAACCAGCGTCAACGTAGCGGGCTTTACCGGGGCGGCCGCCGCGGAAACCCACCAAGCCGAACGAGGAGGCGCGATGCCCGTGCCGGATCCCATCGCGAGACCCGGCGTCCCCAGACCCGGGACGCCCAGACCCGGCGCTCCGACCCTAGGACCACCGTCACCCGGTCGCGGGGACCCGCTCCGGACCACCCGCCCGAACGTTCCGGCTTTGGAGGACGGAACGTTCGACCTGATCGGGGTGGGAGCCGGTCCGTCGAACCTCGCGCTCGCGATCGCGGTGGCGGAGCGGGCCGAGAGCCGCGCGCTGTTCCTCGAGCGCTCGGTGCGGTTCGGGTGGCACCGCGACATGCTGCTCGACGACACGACGATGCAGGTCTCGTTCCTCAAGGACCTCGTGACGCTGCGGAACCCGACCAGCGACTTCAGCTTCCTGTCGTACCTGCACGCCCGGGCCCGGCTCGTGGACTTCATCAACCACAAGACGCTGTTCCCGCTCCGCGAGGAGTTTCACGACTACCTCACCTGGGTCGCGGCCCGGGTGGCCGACCAGATCCGCTACGACCACGAGGTGCTCGCGGTCCGGCCGGTGCGGTCGGGCCGGGACGGCAGCCGAATCGCCGAGCTCGAGGTCCTCGCCCGCCGCGGCGACGGCACCACGGTCTCGGCGCGCACGCGCAACCTCGTCGTCGGCACCGGGCTGGTCCCGCGGCTGCCGGACGGCGTCAGCACCTCGGGCCGGATCTGGCACAACGCGCACATGCTCACCCGGCTCTCCGACCTCGACCCCGTGGCGCCGGAGCGCTTCGTCGTCGTGGGTGCCGGGCAGAGCGCGGCCGAGGTCACGGCGTACCTGCACGACCGCTACCCGGACACCGAGGTGTGCGCGGTCTTCGCACGCTTCGGCTACAGCCCGGCCGACGACAGCCCCTACGCCAACCGGGTCTTCGACCCCGAGGCCGTGGAGGAGTTCTACGCCGCGCCGGCGGACGTCAAGCGGATGATCCTCGACTACCACGGCAACACGAACTACTCGGTCGTGGACCTGGAGCTGATCCAGGACCTGTACCACCGGGAGTACCGGGAGAAGGTGCTCGGACGGCAACGACTGCGGTGCTTCAACGTGTCGCGGGTCGCCGACGTGGTCGAGGGGCCCGACGGCCTGAGCGTCGACATCATCTCCATGACGACGGGTCAGAAGACTCAGCTGACGGCGGACGCGATCGTCTTCTGCACGGGCTACGACCCGGTGGACCCGGCGACGCTCCTCGGGAACCTCGTCGGCCACTGCCGGCGTGACCTCGACGGCCGGTACCGCGTGCAGCGGGACTACCGGCTGGAGACCTCGCCGGAACTGCAGGCCGGGATCTACCTCCAGGGCGGCACGGAGCACTCGCACGGGCTGACCTCGTCCCTGCTGTCGAACATCGCCATCCGCGCCGGCGAGATCCTCGACTCGGTCTCCCGGCGCACCCGCTCGCTCGTGGGCTGAGCCACCGGTCGGCGACGCCCCGCCGACCGTGCCCGTGCCCCGCCCGATCCCCACCCGATCTCGCCGAGGGAGAACCCTGCGCGTGTCCACCCCGGATTCCGACCGCACCTGGCCCGCGATCTTCGCCACCCGCGTGACGGAGGCCCCGGACGCCGTCGCCGTCGTCGTCGAGGACGTCTCGCTCACCTACGCCGAGCTCGACGCCGCCGCGAACCGGCTCGCGCACCGGCTGCTCGCGGTGGGGGCGGGTCCGGAGCGGATCGTCGCGCTGGCACTGCCGCGCACGGTCGATCTCGTGGTCGCGCACGTCGCGGTGCTCGCCACCGGGGCGGCCTACCTGCCGCTCGACGCCGATCACCCCGCGGAGCGACTGGAGTACATGCTCACCGACGCGGCCCCGGTCGCCGTGGTGACGACGACCGACCTCGCGCCGGAGATCCCGGACACGGGAGTGCCGCGCGTGGTGCTGGACGACCCGGCGACCGTGGCGGCTCTCGCGGCGGCGCCTCCGCACCGACCGACGCCGGCCGAGCGCGGGGGACCACTGCTGCTCGACTCCGCGGCGTACGTGATCTACACGTCGGGGTCGACGGGCCGACCGAAGGGCGTCGTCCTCTCGCACCGGGGCGTCGACAAACTGATTGCCACTCAGGTTGAGCGGTTCGGCATCGGCCCGGACGATCGCATCCTGCAGTTCGCGTCGCCGAGTTTCGACGTCGCGTTCTGGGACCTGTGCCTCGGGCTCCTCTCCGGCGGGCGGCTGATCGTCGTCCCGTCCGAGCGGCGCGTGGCCGGCCCCGAACTGACCGAGTACGCCGCGAAGCACGGCGCGACCTTTCTGATCCTGCCCCCGGCGCTGCTCGCCGTCCTCCCGCCGGACTGTTCGCTGCCGCCGGGCGCGACCCTGCTCGCCGGCACCGAACGCGTCTCGCCCGAACTCGTGGCGCGCTACGGGCCGCACCAGCGCATGTTCAACGCCTACGGGCCCACCGAGGCGACCGTGAACTCGACGCTGGGGGAGTCGCACCCGGACCGCATCACCGGCCCGATCGTCCCGATCGGGATCCCGGACCCGCAGACGACCGCGCGCGTCCTCGACGACCGGCTCGTGCCCGTGGCCGACGGGGAACCCGGCGAGCTCTACCTCGGCGGGCCGGGCCTCGCCCGGGGCTACCTCAACCGCCCCGGCCTGACTGCGGGCCGCTTCGTCGCCGACCCGTTCGGTGCGCCCGGTGAGCGGCTCTACCGGACCGGCGACCTGGTGCGGGTCAACGAGGACGGCGCGCTGGAGTTCCTCGGCCGCACCGACGACCAGGTGAAGATCCGCGGGTACCGCATCGAGCCCGGGGAGGTCGAGTCCGTCCTCGTCGCGCACGAGGCCGTCGAGACCGCGGCCGTGCTGGCCCGGGACGTGCCGGGACCCGACGGCGCGAGCGCGCGCCGGCTCGTCGCCTACGTCGTCCCCGCGACCGGCGGACGGAGCTCCGGCCGGGACGTCGAGGCCGAGAGCGCGCAGGTGCAGGCCTGGCAGGACGTGCACCGGCTGCTCTACACGGCCGCCGGCCCCGAGGCCCTCGACGAGGGCTTCGCCGGCTGGAACTCCAGCTACGACGGGACCCCGATCCCGCTGCCCGAGATGCGCGCCTGGCGCGCCGAGACCGTCGCGCGCATCCGCGCGCTGCGGCCGCGACGGGTGCTGGAGCTCGGCGTCGGCAGCGGGCTGCTGCTGACCGAGTTGGCCCCGGAGTGCGAGGCGTACTGGGGTACCGACCTCTCGCCCGAAGCGGTCGAGAGCCTGCGCGGCCGGGTCGCCGCCGATCCGGCGTCGGCCGAGCGCGTCCAGCTGCGCGCCCAGCCCGCCGACGACCTGACCGGCCTGCCGGGCGGGTTCTTCGACACCGTCGTGCTCAACTCCGTCGTCCAGTACTTCCCGAGCGCGGACTACCTGCTCGACGTCCTGCGCGGCGCGCTGGATCTCCTGGCTCCCGGCGGGGCGGTGTTCGTCGGGGACGTGCGGAACCTTCGGCTGCTCCGGACCCTGCGGGCCGGGATCGAGGTGGCACGCCGGGACTCCGTCGACGGCGTCGAGGATCTGCGCCGCGCGGTCGACGCCGCGGTGGCGTGGGAGGGCGAGCTGCTGCTCGACCCGGACTTCTTCCCGGCCCTGGCGCGGGCGCTGCCCGCCGTCACCGCCGTCGACCTGCGGGTCAAGGACGCCGACCACCCCAACGAGCTGAGCCGGTACCGCTACGACGTCGTGCTGCGCACCGGCGCGGTCGACCAGGCGCCCGGGCTGCCCGAGGTGCCCTGGGCGGGGCTCGCGGATCTGACGGACCGTCTGGAGCGGGCCCCGCGTGGGCTGCGTGTCACGGGCGTCCCGAACGGGCGGCTCGCCCTCGACCTGGCTGCGCTGGCCACCGTGGACGGCGGGGAGGCGGCAGCTCCCGACGCCGTGCCGGGCGAGATCGCGGCGGCCGCGCGCGCCCGCGGGTACGCCGTCGCCCTCACCTGGTCGGCGACCGGCCGCGCCGGGGAACTGGACGCCCTGCTCACCCGGGACACCGAGTCGGTGGGGGACTACCGACCGGGGCGGACCGGCGCCGAGCCGGGCGCGTACGCGAACCGGCCCGCGCGTCACCGCGACCCGCACGCCCTGATGGGCGCGCTGCGCACCTACGCCGCCGAGCGGCTGCCGGACTACATGGTCCCGTCGGCGTTCGTCGCCCTCGATCGCCTGCCGCTGCTCCCGAGCGGCAAGCTCGACCGCCATGCGCTGCCCCTGCCGGACTTCGCCGCGGTGGCGGGCGATCGTCCCCCGGCGACGGCTGCGGAGCGGATCCTCTGCGGCGTCGTCGCCGAGGTGCTCCGTCTGCCGCGCGTCGGCGCCGACGACGACTTCTTCGCGCTCGGTGGCGACAGCATCGTGGCGATCCAGTTGGTCATCCGCGCCCGTGCGGCCGGGCTGCGGCTCACCCCGCGCACGGTCTTCGAGCACCGCACGGTCGCCGCGCTCGCGCGGGCCGCGACCCCGGTCGCCGCGGCTGGTCCGATCGACCCCGACGCCGGGATCGGCACCTTCGGCCTGACGCCGATCATGCGCTGGCTGGACGAGTGCGCTGCGCTCGGCGCGGACGTCGACGGCTTCAGCCAGACGATGGTCGTCGCGACCCCGGCCGGACTCAGTCGCGAACGGCTCACCGACGCCCTGCAGGCGCTGCTCGACCGGCACGACGTCCTGCGGGCGCGGATCGTTCGTTCCGAAGCGGCCGGGGAGCGGTCGTTCGTCGTGCCGCCGCGCGGCTCGGTGGACGCCACCTCCTTGCTGACGGTTCGTCAGTGCGGAGCGCTCTCAGCGGTGGCGCTCGACGAACTCGCCGGGGCCGAGGGCGCGGCGGCCGCGCGCCGGCTCGACCCCGCGGCCGGGGTGATGCTCGCCGCGACCTGGTTCGACGCCGGCGCCGACGGGCCGGGCCGCCTCCTGCTCGCGGTTCAGCACTGGGTCACGGACGGGGTCACCTGGCGCGTCCTGCTGCCCGAACTGGCCGCGGCCGCGGCGGGTGAACCGGCCCCGGAGCCGACGACGCCCTTCGGGCGCTGGGCGGAGGTGCTCCACGCCGAGGCCCTCCGGCCCGAGCGGGTGGCCGAACTCGAGCGGTGGACCGCCGTCCTCGACGCCGCCGACCCGCAACTCGGAGCCCGGGCGCTCGACCGGCTGGGCGACCTCGACACCGTCACTCGCCTGACGCTGACCCTGCCGGCGGACGTCACCGAGCCGCTCCTGTCGTCGGTGCCCGCGGTCTTCCACGGCGGCGTCAACGACGTCCTGCTCACGGCGTTCGCGCTCGCCGTCGCCGACTGGCGCGCCGGGCGCGGGACGGCGGACGTCTCCGACGTGCTCATCGCGCTGGAGGGCCACGGGCGTGAGGAGCAGGTCGCCGAGGGCACCGGGACGACCGTCGACCTCTCCCGCACCGCGGGGTGGTTCACGACCGTGTTCCCGGTGCGGCTCGACCCCGGCGACGTCGACCGCGCGGACGCGCTCGCCGGCGGTCCGGCCGCGGGAGCGGCGGTGAAGCGGGTGAAGGAGCAGCTGCGCGCGATCCCGGACGCCGGCATCGGCTACGGGCTGCTGCGTCACCTCAACCCCGAGACGGAGACGGTGCTCGCGCGCTACGCCGCACCGCAGATCAGCTTCAACTATCTCGGGCGGTTCGCCGTCGGGCGGGACCGGGAGCCGTGGGCCCCGGTCGCGGGCGCGGGCATGCTCGCCGGCGGCGCCGACGAGGCGATGCCCGTCGTGCCCTACGCGCTCGAGGTCAACGCGTTCACGGCGGACACCGCGACGGGACCGGAACTCGGCGTCAGCTGGACGTTCCCCACCGCGTTGTTCGACCCGGCCGACGTGCGGGTCCTCGCCGAGGGCTGGTTCACGGCCCTGCGGGGCCTGGTGCGCCATGCCGACGGACCCGGCGCGGGCGGGCACACGCCCTCGGACCTGTCGCTGGTGTCGCTGAGTCAGGAAGAGATCGAGGAGTTCGAGGCGGAATGGCTGTGACAGGGGCTGTGACAGGGGCTGTGACAGGGGCTGTGACAGGTACCCAAGGTTCCGGACTCGCGGACATCCTGCCGCTGACCCCGCTGCAGGAGGGCCTGTTCTTCCACCGGCTCGCGGACGCGGGCGGGCTCGACCTGTACACGAGCCAGCTGACGCTCGATCTCGCAGGCCCGCTGCGGGCGGAGCGGCTACGGGCTGCGGGCCAGGCCCTGCTCGACCGGCACCCGAACCTGCGGGCCGCGTTCCGCCAGCGCAAGGACGGCGCCCCGGTCGCCCTCATCCCGCGCTCCGTCGAGCTGCCCTGGCGCGAACTCGACCTCTCGGGCGACGACCCCGACAAGCGCGAGCACGAACTGGCGCGCTTCGCGGACGAGGAGCAGGGCGCGCCGTTCGACCCGGGCGTCCCGCCGCTGGTGCGCTTCGCGCTCGTGCGCCTCGACGCCGATCGTCACACGCTCGTACTGACGCACCATCACATCCTGCTCGACGGCTGGTCGATGCCGCTCCTCGTGCAGGAGCTCTGCGACCTCTACGCGGCCGGTGGGGACGCCGGCGCCCTCCCGGCGCCCGTGCCCTTCCGCGCCCATCTCGAATGGCTCGCCGGTCAGGACCGCACCGCTGCGGTGGAGGAGTGGCGGACGGTCCTGGCCGGCGTCCCGGGGCCGACGCTGGTGCGCCCCGAGGGCCGGGGGCGGCCGGCCGACCGGTCGCCGCTCACCGTCACCCGCCGCCTCGACGCGGCGACGACCGCGCGCCTGACCGCGGTCGCCCGTGAGTACGGGGCGACCGTCAGCACGGTGATCCAGCTGGCGTGGGGGCTCACGGTCGCGACGCTGACCGGGCGCACCGACGTCGTGTTCGGCACCACGGTCGCCGGCCGTTCGCCGGAGGTCGAGGGCGTCGAACGGATCCTCGGCCTGTGCATCAACACCGTTCCGGTGCGGGTCTCACTCGATCCGGCGGCATCGCTGGGCGAGAACCTGACGGCGCTGCAGCGGACGCAGACCGCGCTGCTCGACCATCAGCACCTCGGCCTGCCCGAGATCGCGCGGGCGGCCGGCACCGGTGAGCTCTTCGACACCATGACCGTCGTCGAGAACTGGCCGGAGACCGCGCCGGTAACCGAGGTCGGTGGCGTTCGCCTGACCGGCATGACCTGCCGCGACGCCACCCACTACCCGCTCTACCTCGTCGCCCGGCCCGAGCGCGAGCTCGAACTGCGCGTCCACCACCGGCTCGACCTCGTCGACGCCGGGACCGCCGAGCGCGTCGCCGACCGGCTGGTCGCGGCCCTGCGGTCGCTCGCCACGGCACCGGACCGCACGCCGGCCGGCCTCGACCTGCTCGCCGCGGCCGAGCGCACGCGGGTGCTGACCGACTGGAACGACACCGCTGTCGCGCCGGCCGATCCGGACGCCACGCTGACCGGCCGGCTCGCCGCCCAGGCCGCGCGGACTCCGGACGCGCTGGCCGTCGTCGCTGAAAACCGCCACCTGACCTACCGTCAGCTGCACGACGAGGCCGGCCGCCTGGCGGGGTTGCTGGCCGAACGCGGCGTCGGCCCGGAGTCCGTCGTCGCCGTCTCGGTGCCGCGATCCGCGGAGCTGATGGTCGCCCTGCTCGCGGTGGAGCTCGCGGGCGCCGCGTACCTGCCCGTCGAGGTCGACCTGCCCGCCGCCCGGCGTCGGGACCTCGTGGCCGACGCCCGGCCGGTCGTCGGCATCACCGTCCGTGCGGGTCTGGACGAGCCTGCGGCCCTCGGCGATCTCGGCTGGATCGTGCTCGACGACCCCACGACCGCCGCGGAGCTCGCGAGGTGTCCCGTCGCCGCCCCGCGCGAGCCGCACCCCGACGGCGCGGCGTACCTGATCTACACCTCCGGATCGACCGGCCGGCCGAAGGGCGTCGCGGTCTCGCACCGCGCGATCGTGAACCGGCTGGACTGGATGCAGTCGGCGATGCCGCTGACCGCCGACGACCGCGTCCTGCAGAAGACCCCGGCGGGCTTCGACGTCTCGGTGTGGGAGTTCTTCTGGGCGCTCTGCGAGGGCGCCGCGGTGGTGTTCGCGCGGCCCGGCGGTCACGCCGACCCCGCGTACCTGCGAGAGCTGATCGCCGCCGAGGGCGTCACGACCCTGCACTTCGTCCCGTCGATGCTGGCGGCGTTCCTGGCCTCCGACGGCGGTGCGGCGGCAGCGGGCCCGGACTGGCCGGCGACGCTCCGGCGCTGTGTCTGCAGCGGCGAGGCGCTCTCCACCGAGCTCGCGCAGCGCTGGCTCGACCGCACCGGGGTCGAGCTGCACAACCTCTACGGTCCGACCGAGGCCGCGGTCGACGTGACCGCATGGGCGTGCCGGCCGGGCGCCGAGCTCCCGTCCGTGCCCGGCGTGCCGATCGGCCGGCCGGTGTGGAACACGCAGGTCCGCGTGCTCGACGCCTGGCTGCGGCCGGCGCCGGTCGGGGTCCCGGGCGAGCTCTACCTCGCGGGCGTGCAGCTGGCGCGCGGCTACGCGGGCCGGCCGGGCCTGACGTCCGAACGCTTCGTCGCCGACCCGTACGGGGCGCCGGGGGAGCGGCTGTACCGCACCGGTGACCTGGTCGCCTGGCGGCACGACGGCGCGTTGACCTACCTCGGCCGCACCGACCACCAGGTGAAGATCCGCGGTCAGCGGGTCGAGCCCGGTGAGCTCGAGGCCGCGCTCCTCGCGCGCCCCGACGTCGCCGCCGCGGTTGCCGTGCCGCGCACGGACGGGCCGGGCGGGACGTACCTGTGCGCCTACGTCGTCCCGGCGACCGGGGCGGAGCTCGACCCGGACGCGGTCACCGCCGAGCTGACGGCCACGCTCCCCGCCGGGCTCGTGCCCGGCGCGGTCGTCGTCCTCGACGCTCTGCCGGTGACCGGGAACGGCAAGCTGGACCGGGCCGCGCTGCCGGCGCCCGAACGTGCGCGGGGTGAGCAGCGCGAACCACGAACGGCGGCCGAGCAGACCCTGTGCGAGGTGTTCGCCGCCGTGCTGCGCCTCGACGAGGTCGGGGTCGACGACGACTTCTTCTTCCTCGGCGGCGACAGCATCATCTCGATCTCGCTGGTCGCGCAGGCCCGCCGCCGCGGCATCGACCTGACGCCCCGCCAGATCTTCGAGCTCCGCACCCCGGCCGCGCTGGCGGCGATCGCGCCGGCCGAGACCGTGCCGGCCGAGACCGTGCCGGCCGAGACCGCGACCGACGGTACGGCCGACGGCGCCCCCGGAGCGCTGCCGGCCGGCGACCCCGACGGCGTCGGGAACGTGCCGTTGGTGCCGGTCGTCCACTGGCTGCGCGAACGGGGCGGGCCGATCGGCCGCTTCAGCCAGTCGGTGCTCGTGCACACGCCGGCCGGTGCCGACGCGATCCGGCTCGAGACGGCCCTGCAGGCCCTGCTCGACCGGCACGACGCGCTCCGCCTGCGGCTGACCCGGCCGGTCCCGCAGCTGTGGTCGCTGGCGGTGGAGCCGACCGGCCGCGTCCGCGCCGCCGACGTGCTCCGCCGCGTCGACGCCCGCGCTCTCGGCGCCGACGCCCTCCGGGCCGCCATCGCCGCCGAGACCTCCGCGGCCGCCGACCGGCTCGACCCGGAGGCCGGCGAGATGGTCGCCGCGGTCTGGTTCGACCGCGGGGCCGAGGCGGGCCGACTCCTGCTCGTGGTCCACCACCTCGCCGTCGACGGCGTCTCGTGGCGGATCCTGCTCCCCGACCTCGCCGCGGCGTGGGCCGGGGAACCGCTGGACGCCGTGCCCACCACCCTCCGTACGTGGGCACGGCGCCTGGCCGACGAGGCGGCGAGCCCCGCGCGGTTGGGCGAACTCGAGCACTGGACGGCCACCACCGCACCGGGCGCACGTCTCGTCGCGGCGGAGGTCCCGGCCGCGGCGGCGACCTGGACACAGGCGGACACCGCACGGACCGTCACCCGGTTGCCGGTTGCGGACACGGTCGCTGTGCTCGGTGCCGTTCCCGCAGCCGCCCGGGCGGGGGTGCAGGACGTCCTGCTCGTCGCCTTCGGGCGGGCCGTCGACCGCTGGCGCGCCGACGCCGGTCGCGCCACCGGTCCGGTGCTCGTCGACGTCGAAGGCCACGGCCGCGACGCCTCCGCGCTGGGCGCGGCGGAGCTCGACCTCTCGCGCACCGTCGGGTGGCTGACGACCGTGCACCCGCTGCGCCTCGACACCGGGGGCGACTCCCTCGAGGGCGCGGTGCGCCGGGTGAAGGAGACCGTCCGCGCCGTGCCCGCCGCCGGGCTCGGCCACGGTCTGCTGCGGTACGTCAACCCGCAGTCGGCGCCACTGCTCGCGGCCGGCGAGCGCGCGCAGGTGCTGTTCAACTACCTCGGGCGGATGCCGGCGGCCGACGGAACGGCCACCCCGTGGACGCCCGCACCGGAGGCGGGCGTGCTCGGCGCCGCGGCCGACCCGGAGCAGCCGGTCCCGTACGTCCTGACCCTCGACGCGCTGACCGAGGACGGCCCGGACGGGCCCGAGCTCGCGGTGACGTGGACCTTCGTGCCCGACGCCCTGAGCGCTGCGGACGTCGACGCCCTGAGCACCTACTTCGCCGCTGCCGTGGCGGAGCTGCGTGCGTGGGCCGCCGCCGGGAACACCGGGCTCACGCCCGCCGACCTACCCGCCGTGACGCTCCGTCAGGAGGAGATCGACCGCGTCTGCGCCTTTCATCGTGCGCGGACCCCCGGCGGGGCCGTGACGGACATCTGGCCGCTCTCGCCGCTGCAGGAGGGCCTGTTCTTCCTGGCGTCCTTCGACGCCGGTCGCCGGGACATCTACACCGTCCAGGACCACTTCGACCTCGACACGACCGTCGACGTCGAGCGCCTGCGCACGGCACTGGCGGCGTTGCTCGCCCGCACCCCGGTCCTGCGCGCGGGCTTCACCAACGACGGGCTGGCCGCGCCCGTGCAGTTCCTCGCGTCCGCCGTCGAGCCGCCGCTCGACGTCGTGGACCTTCGCGGCCTGGAGCCGGGCGTCGAGGCCGACCGCCTCGCTGCCGTGATGGCCGCGGACCGCGCCCGGCGCTTCGACGTCACGTCGCCGCCACTGCTCGCGGTGACGGTCGTGCTGCGCGACGGCAACCGCAGCCGCATCGTGCTCAGCCACCACCTGCTGCTCTGGGACGGCTGGTCGGCCGCGCTGCTGTTCGCGGACCTTTTCGAGCTTTACGCCTCCGGCGGCGACGCGACCGGGCTGCCGCGCCGCGGCTCGTACCGCGACTACCTGAACTGGTTGGGGGAGCAGGACGCCGAGGTCTCGGCCGCGGTGTGGCGCGACGCGCTCGCCGAGCTCGACTCCCCGACGCTTGTCCACCCCGGGCTCGGTGAGGCGGAGCCGGTGCCGCCGGGCATCCGCCGCATCACGCTCGACGAAGCTGCGTCGGACGCGATCCGCGCCGCCGCGCGCGCCGCCGGAGTCACGCTGAACACGCTCGTCAGCGCGGCCTGGGGCCTGGTGCTCTCGGGGCTGACCGGCTCCGGTGACGTCGTGTTCGGCACGACGGTGTCGGGCCGCCCACCGGCGGTGCCCGACGTCGAGACGGTCATCGGGTTGTTCCTCAACACCGTGCCCGCGCGCGTGCGGATCGACCCGGCCGAGACCGTCACCGAACTCCTCGGTCGCCTGCACCGCGAGCGTTCCGCCGTGCTCGGCCACGACTGGCTGGGGCTCGCGCGCATCCAGCGCGAGTCCGGGCACCCGCAGCTGTTCGACACGCTCTCGGTGATGCAGAACTTCCTCGGCGACGACGCCGAGGAGGAGGAGGCGTTCCGGCGCCGGCACCGGATCACCGACGTCGGCTACGCGGACGCCACGCACTACCCGCTCACCCTCGTCGTCACCCCGACGACAGAGCTGGTGCTCGGGCTGTACCACCGGCCCGACGTCGTGACCGATGCCGCGGCGCAGGCCGTTCTCGACCGGTTCGCGGCGGTGCTCGAGGTTCTCGTCGCGGATCCCGGCGTCCGCGTCGGCGAGCTCGACACCCTGACCGCGGCCGAGCGGCAGCAGGTGCTCGTCGAGTGGAACGACACCGCCGCCGACTCGGGCATCGAGTCGATCTCCGAACTGCTCGCCGAGCGCGCCGCGCTCTGCCCCGACGCGGTCGCGCTCGTCACCGCCGACGGTTCCTGGACCTACGCCGAGCTAGAGGCGCGGGTCAACCGCATCGCGCGGGCCCTGCTGGCCCGCGGCGCCGGGCCCGAACGCGTCGTCGCGCTCGCGCTCCCGCGTGCCGCCGACATGGTGGCCGCGCTGTTCGCCGTGCTGCGCACCGGCGCGGCCTACCTGCCGATCGACGCCGACACCCCGGCCGACCGCGTCGCGTTCGTGCTCGCCGACGCCGAGCCCGTCTGCGTCCTGACCACCGCTGCCCGCGACGGGCAGCTGCCCGTCGGCGGCCCGGAGCAGGTCCGGCTCGACGACCCGGCGACGGCCGCCGCGCTGACGGCGCTCTCCGCGGAGCCGCTGGCCGACGCCGAGCGGCCCGGTTTCGCCCCCGGGGTGCCGCACCGGCTGGAGCACCCGGCCTACGTCATCTACACCTCCGGCTCGACCGGCCTGCCCAAGGGCGTTGTCACGCCCTATCGCGGTCTGACGAACATGCAGCTGAATCACCGTCAGCACATCTTCGACCCGGTGGTGGCGCAGGCGGGCGGGCGGCGACTGCGGATCGCGCACACGGTCTCGTTCTCCTTCGACATGTCGTGGGAGGAGTTGCTCTGGCTCGTCGAGGGGCACGAGGTCCACGTCTGCGACGAGGATCTGCGCCGCGACCCGGAGGCGCTGGTGGCGTACTGCGCCGCGCACGCCGTCGACGTGGTCAACGTGACGCCGACCTACGCCGCGCAGCTGTTCGAGCACGGGCTGCTCGACGGCCCGCACGTCCCGCCGCTCGTCCTGCTCGGCGGCGAGGCGGTGCCCGAGCACGTGTGGTCGCGGCTGCTCACGACGCCCGGTGTCACCGGCTACAACCTCTACGGCCCGACCGAGTACACGATCAACACCCTCGGCGGCGGGACCGACGACAGCACGACGCCGACGGTCGGCCGCCCGATCCGCAACACGGTCGCCTACGTCCTGGACTCCCGGTTGCGCCCCGTGCCGCCCGGTGTCGCCGGGGAGCTCTACATCACCGGCGTCGGTCTGGCCCGTGGCTACCTTCAGCGCGCCGGCCTGACGGCGGAGCGGTTCGTCGCCGACCCGTTCGGCGAGCCGGGTGCGCGCATGTACCGCACGGGTGACCTCGTCCGGTGGCGGTCCGACGGTCTGCTCGACTTCGTCGGCCGCGCCGACGACCAGGTGAAGATCCGCGGCTACCGCGTCGAACCCGGCGAGGTCGCCGCGGCGGTCGCCGCGCACCCCGAGGTCGTCGACGCGGCGGTGATCGCCGTCCCGGCCGGAGACGGCACCGGCTCGTCCCGGCTCGTCGGGTACGTCGTGCCCGCGCCGGCGGCGGGTGACTCGCGCGACGCCGCCGAGTCCGCGCACGTCGAGCAGTGGCAGCAGATCTACGACGCCGAGTACACCGAGATCCCGACGGCGGTCTTCACCACCGACTTCGCCGGTTGGGACTCCAGCTACACCGGCGCCCCGATCCCGTTCGACGAGATGAGCGAGTGGCGCGACGCGACGCTCGCACGGATCCGCTCCCTCGGTGCCCGCCGCGTTCTCGAGGTCGGTGTCGGCAGCGGCCTCCTGCTGTCCGGGCTCGCCCGCGACGTCGACGAGTACTGGGCCACCGACTTCTCGGCGCCCGTGATCGCGAAGCTGACCGCGGACGTCGCTTCCGACCCGGAGCTGGCCGCGCGGGTGCGCCTGGAGTGCCGGCCCGCCGAGCACACCGACGGCCTGCCGCGGGGTCACTTCGACACGATCGTCGTCAACTCGGTCGTGCAGTACTTCCCGAGCGCCGAGCACCTCGCCGGCGTGCTGACCGGGCTGGCCGAGCTGCTCGCCCCCGGCGGCACGCTGTTCGTCGGCGACGTCCGCGACCTGCGCTCGCTGCGTGCGTTCCACGCCGCGATCGCGTTGGAGCAGGCGGACCCCGGTGTCGGGCCCGCCCAGTTGGCCGCGCAGATCGACAGACGGGTCGCGCTGGAGAAGGAGCTGGTGCTCCACCCCGCGTGGTTCACCGACCTGGCGGAGCGCACACCGACGCTGGCCGGGGCCGACATCCGGCTGAAGGCGGGCCGAGCCCACAACGAACTCACCCGGCACCGTTACGACGTCCTGCTGCACGCGGCCGGTGGACCCGAACCGGTGGCCGTCGACACGGTGCCCGGGGCGGTGCGGATTCCCGACCTGGAGAACCCACGTCTGTCGGGAGAACTCGCGGCCCTCGAGGTGCTGGCGTCCGGTTCCGTGTCCGGGGTGGTGGCCGCGCGCGCCGCGCTGCGGACCGCCCCGGTGGGCACCGAACCCGACGACGTCGTCCGCGCGGGGTACCGCGCCGTCTGCGTCCCGGGCAGCGAGCCGGACCGGTACGAGGCGGTGCTGCTGCCGGCCGACGCTCCCGTTCGGCTGACCGGGACCTGCCGCGCCCGGCCAGTCGGCGAGCTCGCCAACGCGCCGGCCGCGGCCCGCGCGGCGGCGGACCTGCTCGTGCGCCTGCGGGGATTCCTGAAGGAGTCGCTGCCCGACTACATGGTGCCGTCCGCCCTCGTGCCGCTGCCGGCGCTGCCGCTGACCGTCAACGGCAAGCTCGACCGCCGCGCCCTGCCGGCGCCGGAGCCGGTCGCGACGACGGCCGGCCGCGCGCCGGCGACCCCGGTGGAGGAGACGCTGTGCGCGCTCTTCGCGGAGGTGCTCGGACTCGAGCGCGTCGGCGCCACCGACGACTTCTTCGCGGCGGGTGGCCACTCGCTCCTCGCCACGCGGCTGATCAGCCGAGCCCGCAGCGAACTCGGCACCGACCTTGCGATCCGCGACCTGTTCGAGGCTCCGACCGCGGAGGAGCTCGCCCGGCGGGTCGAGGCCACCCGCGGCCCGGCCCGGGCGGCGCTCGTGCCCGGCCCGCGGCCGGAGCGGGTCCCGCTCTCGGCCGCCCAACGCCGCCTCTGGCTCGTGGACCGCCTCTCCGGCCCGTCCGCGGCCTACAACTTTCCGCTGGTGTTCCGCCTGACCGGCGCGCTCGACACCGACGCGCTGCGTGCCGCGGTCATCGACGTGATGACCCGTCACGAATCGCTGCGGACGCTGTTCGCCGAGGCCGGGGGCGAGCCGTACCAGGACGTGCTCGACCCGGCGGTCGCGGCGGACGAGTTCACCCGCTCGGCCTTCGAGGTCGTCCCGGTCGCCGAGGAGGCGATCACGGACGTCGTGGCCCAGCGTGTGCGGACGCCGTTCCGCCTCGGGGCGGAGCTCCCGGTCCGGGCGTCGGTCCTGACCGTCGCACCGGACGACGCGGTCGTCGTGATCGTCCTGCACCACGTCACCACCGACGAGTGGTCGGACCGGCCGTTCCTTGCCGACCTCGACACGGCCTACCGCGCCCGTGTCGCCGGGCTCGACCCGCGCTTGGCTGCGCTGCCGGTCCAGTACGCGGACTACACGCTGTGGCAGGAGCGCCTGCTCGGCGACGCGCCGGACCCCGATTCGCTGATGGCGCGTCAGCTCGACTACTGGACCGCGACGCTCGCCGGGTCGCCGGTCGAGCTCCGGCTGCCCACCGACCGACCCCGACCGGCCGAGCCCTCCGTCACCGGCGGCCTGGTCCGCGCCGAGGTGCCGGCCGAGACCGCCGCCGGCCTCCGTCACCTCGCCGCGGCGAGTGGCGCCAGCATGTTCATGACCCTGCACGCGGCGTTCGCCGCGCTGTTGACCCGCCTCGGAGCGGGGGAGGACCTCCCGATCGGCGTGCCGGTCGCGGGCCGCGCCGACGGGGCGCTCGACGACCTCGTCGGGTTCTTCGTCAACACCGTGGTGCTCCGCACCGACACGTCGGGGGATCCGTCGTTCGCCGACCTGCTCGGCCGGGTCCGCGAGACCGGCCTCGCCGCCTTCGACGCGGCGGACGTCCCGTTCGAACGCGTGGTCGAGGCCGTCAACCCGCCGCGGGTGCCGGGCCGTAACCCGCTCTTCCAGGTCCTGATCGGCTACCACGCCCGCAGCAGCGACGACGCCGACCTGCTCGGCCTGCCGACGCGGTGGCTCGACCCGGAACTGGGCACCGCCCAGTTCGACCTCGCGGTCGACGTCGTCGACCCGGGCGCGGACACGGGCGAGGCGCTGCTGCTGAAGTTCGAGTACAGCCGTGATCTCTTCGACCCCGCGACCGTCGCCGAGCTCGCCGACCGGATGTTGCGACTGCTCGCCGCGGCAACCGCGGACCCGACCCGGCCGCTGAGCCGGCTCGACCTGCTCGCTCCCGGAGAACCCGCCTCCCTGCTCGCGGCCGGTGTCGGTCCGGAGCTCGCGGTCCCCGAGCTGACGGTGGCTCAGGCTCTGGCCGTCCAGGCGCAGTGCACGCCCGACCGGCTCGCGCTGGTGGCCGGCGCGGAGCGGCTCACCTTCGCCGAGCTCACCGGCCGCGCGGGCGGTGTCGCCGCCCTGCTGACCGAGCACGGCGTGCGACCGGGTGACCTCGTCGGCCTCGCGCTGCCGCGCACGGCGACGGTGCCGGCGATCTTCGGCGTCCTCGCCGCGGGCGCGGCGTACGTGCCGGTGGATCCGAACCAGCCGCCGGCGCGGCTGGAGCAGATGTTTGCCGACGCCGCCCCGGTGGTCGTGCTGACGACCGCGGAGCTGGCGAACCGGCTGCCCGCGGGCGTGCGGACGGTCGTGCTCCCGGCGGACGCGCCGGTGGGGTCGTTCGCCCCGGTGCCACCGCCGCCGGCCGCCGCGGCCTACGTCATCTTCACGTCCGGGTCGACGGGCACGCCGAAGGGTGTGGTCGGCACTCACCGCGGGCTGACGAACCTCCTCGCCGCCCAGCGGGCCACCGTGATGGACCCGGCTGCCCAGGCGCTCGGCCGGGAGGTCCTGCGCGCGAGCTGCGTGACCTCGTTCTCCTTCGACGCGTCGTGGGACCCGCTGCTCTGGCTGGTCGCCGGGCACGAGCTGCACGTCCTCGACGACGAGAGTGCGCTCGACCCGGCCGCGGTCGTCGCGTACCTGGGCGCCGAGCGCATCGACTACCTCGACCTGACGCCGACGTTCCTGCGCGAGCTGATGCGCGCGGGCCTCGGCGCGGACGGCGTGCCGCCGGCGGTCCTCGTCGTCGGGGGCGAGGCGACGCCACCGGACCTGTGGGGCGAGCTGACCTCGTGGCCGTTGGTCGCGGTCCACGACCTGTACGGCCCGACCGAGTGCACGGTCGACGCGTGGGGCCGCAGCGCGATCCGCACCGCCGACACGGTCCACCGCCGGGCCGGCGCCGTCGCGAACCTCGCGGTCCGGATCCTCGACGCCGGGCTCACGCCGGTGCCCGACGGCGTCCCCGGCGAGCTCTACCTCGCCGGCCCGGGTCTCGCCCGCGGGTACCTGAACCGCCCCGGCCTCACCGCCGACCGCTTCGTCGCCGACCCGTTCGGCGCCCCCGGGACGCGGATGTACCGCACCGGTGACCTCGTCCGGCGGCGTGCGAGCGGGGAGCTGGAGTTCCTCGGCCGCGTCGACGGCCAGGTCAAGCTCCGCGGCCTGCGCATCGAGACCGGAGAGATCGAGGCGGCCCTGCGCACGGCCGGCGCGGTCGACGCGGCCGTCGCCGTCCGCGAGGATCGGCCGGGCGACCCGCGTCTGGTCGCGTACGTCGTGGCGCCCGGCGGTGCGGAGACCGACGTCGAGACGCTGCGGGCCGCCGTCGCGGCGACCCTGCCCGCCGCGCTGGTGCCGTCGGCCTTCGTCGTCCTGCCCGCGCTGCCGCGCTCCGTGGCGGGGAAGGTCGACCGCGCCGCGCTGCCGGCGCCCGTCGACTCCCGATCCGCCGGGTCGGGCCGGGCACCGGCCTCCGCACTGGAGGGCACGGTCTGCGCTCTGTTCGCCGAGGTGCTCGGGCTGCCCGGAGGGGAGCGGCCCGGCGCCGACGCGGACTTCTTCGCCCTCGGCGGGCACTCGCTGCTCGCCATGCGCCTGGTCGCTCGACTGCGGGCCGATCTCGGGGCCGACGTGTCCCTGCGGACGGTCTTCGACGCGCCGACCCCCGCGCGCCTGGCCGCGCGGCTCGCCACCGCGTCCGCCGCGGGGGAGCGTCCGGCGCTGACACCGGTGCCGTCCGGCGCCGAGGTCCCGCTCTCGCCGGCCCAGCACGGGCTCTGGGTGCTGGACCGCATCGCCGGCCCGAGCCCGACCTACAACATCCCGATCGCCTGGCGCCTGACCGGCGAGCTCGACGCCGCCGCACTGCGCGCCGCGGTGCGCGATCTCGTCGAACGCCACGAGCCCCTGCGCACGGTCGTCGTCGAACGGGACGGCCTGCCGTACCAACGGGTGCTGCCGGCGGAGACGGTCCGCGTCGTCGAGGCCACGATCGACCCCGCCGACCTGCCCGCGCGGTTGCGCGGCGCGGCCTTCCACACCTTCGACCTGGCGACGGAACCACCGGTGCGGGCCGAGCTGCTCCGGCTGGGACCGACGGACCACGTCCTCACGCTGACGGTGCATCACATCGCCGCCGACGAGTGGTCCGACGCGCCGCTGGTGACCGACCTGGCCACGGCCTACGCCGCGCGGCGGGAGGGCCGGGCCCCGGAGTTCGCGCCGCTGCCCGCCCGCTACGCGGACTTCGCCGCGTGGCAGCACAGATTGCTCGGCGAGCGCGGGGCGCCGACCGAGTACGCCCGGCAGCAGACCGCGTTCTGGCGCGAGGCGTTGGCCGGTCTGCCCGTCGAGCTCTCGCTGCCGACCGACCGCCCCCGGCCGGCGATGGCCACCGGCTCCGGCGGCACGGTGCCGGTGACGATCGACGCCGACCTCGCGGCCGCGCTGCGGTCGCTCGCGCGAACTCACGACGTCAGCACGTTCATGGTGCTGCAGGCGGCGGTCGCGGCGCTGCTCCACCGCAGCGGCGGCGGTGACGACATCCCGATCGGCAGCCCGATCACCGGCCGGGCGGACCTCGCGCTCGGCGACCTCGTCGGGTACTTCCTCAACACGATCGTGCTGCGGACGGACCTGTCCGGGCGGCCGAGCTTCGCCGAGCTGCTGCGTCGGGTGCGGGAGAACGACCTCGCGGCCTTCGAGCACCAGGACCTGCCGTTCGACCGCGTCGTCGAGGCGGTCAACCCCGCGCGGTCGCCGGCTCGCCACCCGTTGTTCCAGGTGATGGTGGTGCACCTGCCCGCGCCCGACGACGACCCGGAGCTCCCGGGCCTCGGGGCGACGCGGATCGACGCCGACGCCGCGGTGGCGAAGTTCGACCTCTCGTTCGACTTCGTCGACGAGCGCGGCGGCGACGGCGGGGCCGGGGGGATCGCCGGCGTCGTCGAGTACGCGACGGACCTCTTCGACGAGAGCACGGCGGCGGGTCTCGCCGACCGCCTGCTCCGGCTGCTGCGCGCCGTGGTCGCCGATCCCGACCGGCCCGTCGCCGGGATCGACGTCCTGGCCCGCGGCGAGCGCGACGCTGCGCTCGCCGCGGGTCGGGGTCGCCCCGCCGCTGCGCTTCCCGCGAACGTCGCCGCGACCGTGCCGGCCCTGTTCGAGGCGCAGGTGCGCCGCGACCCGACGGCGCCCGCACTGGTCGCGGGGGAGCGCCGGTTGACGTTCGGTCAGCTCAACGCCGGGGCCAACCGGCTCGCGCGGCTGCTCGTCGCCGCCGGAGCCGGGCCGGAGCGACCCGTCGGACTCGTGCTGCCGCGCGAGCACGGGATGACCGCGATCCTCGCCGCGGCCAAGGCCGGCGCGCCCTACGTCCCCGCCGAGCCGGACACCCCGGCCGCCCGTACCGCGGCGCTGTTCGCCGACGCGGGTGCGGTGCTCGTCGTGACCACGTCGGACCTGGTCGCCGAGTGGGGTGACGTCCCCGTCCTCGTGCTCGACGACCCGGCGACGGCGGTGCGCCTGGGGACCGCGGACGACCGCGATCTCACCGATGCCGACCGGCTCGCGCCGCTCGCGCCGGAGCACCCGGTGTACGTGATCTACACCTCCGGCTCGACGGGGACGCCGAAGGGTGTGGTCGTGCCGCACACGGCCGTGGCGAACCTGTACGCCAGTCACGCCGAGGATCTGCACGCGCGGGCCGTCGTGGCCGCCGGGCGGGACCGGCTGCGGGTCGGGCACGCGTGGTCGTTCTCCTTCGACGCGTCCTGGCAGCCGCAGCTGTGGCTGCTCGGCGGGCACGAGGTGCACGTCCTCGACGACGAGACCCGCCGGGACGCGGACCTGCTCGTCGCCGCGGTGTGGGATCGCGACCTCGACTTCCTCGAGGTGACGCCGTCCTTCCTCGCGCAACTGCTCGCCGCGGGCCTCGTGCGTCCGGACGTCGACGGCACGCCCCGCTGCCCGCTGCACCTGCTGGGATTCGGGGGCGAGGCCGTGCCGCCGGGCGTATGGACGCAGCTGCGCGAACTCGCCGGCACCGATGCGGTCAACCTCTACGGACCGACGGAGGCGACCGTCGACTCCCTGGTCGCGTTCGTCGGCGACGCGAAGACTCCGGTGGTGGGCCGCCCCGTCGCCGGCGCGCACGCCTACGTCCTCGACGCGGCGCTGCACCCGGTGCCGCCCGGGGTCACCGGTGAGCTGTATCTGGCCGGCGCCGGACTCGCGCGCGGGTACCTCAACCGCGCCGGGCTGACCGCGGACCGGATCGTCGCCGACCCGTTCGGTCCGCCCGGGACACGGATGTACCGGACCGGTGACCTCGCACGGTTCGACGCCGCGGGGCACCTCGAGTACCGCGGCCGGTCGGACGATCAGGTGAAGCTGCGCGGCTACCGGATCGAGCCGGCCGAGATCGAGGCCGTGCTCGGGCGTCACGGTGACCTCGCGGCGGCGGTGGTCGCCGTGCGTCCCGGCCCGGGTGGGGTCGAGCGCCTGGTGGCCTACGTCGTGCCGCGGCCCGGCGCTGACGCGCCGTCCGTCGCCGACCTGCGCCGGCTCGCCGCCGACGCCCTGCCCGGCCACATGGTGCCGACGGCTTTCGTCGCGCTGGACGCGCTGCCGCTCCTGCCCGGCGGCAAGCTCGACCGGTCGGCGTTGCCGGAGCCGCCGGCGGCCGACCGCATCCGCTCGCGTCCGCCGGCGACCTCGGCCGAAAACGCCGTCGTCACCGTCGTGAGTGAGCTGCTCGGCCTCGAGGTCGGCGTCGAGGACGACTTCTTCGCCCTCGGCGGCGACAGCATCCTCGCGATGCAGGTGGTCAGTCGCCTGCGCGCGCAGGGCTGGAAGGTGACGCCACGTCAGATCATGGCGGAACGGACGCTGGACTCGGTCGCGGCCGCGGCGGTCCCGGTGGAGGCTTCCGACACCGCCACCGCCGCCACCGCCGACGACGGGACCGGCACGGTTCCGCTGACGCCGACCATGGCCTGGATGTCCGAGGTCGACGCACCGGTCGCCGGCATCCAGCAGTCGAGCCTGGTGCTCACCCCGGCCGGCACGACCGAGGACGGTCTGCGGCAGGCCCTCGCCGCGGTGGCCCGGCAGCACGACCTCCTGCGTGCCCGCCTCGTCCGGGGCACGCCCTGGACGCTGGAAGTTCCGTCCGCGGATCAGGCCGTGGTCCACCTCGAGTGCGTGGACGCCCGGGGCGTCGGCGACCTGGAGGCCCTCGTCGCCGAGCGCGCCCGCGCGGCCCGGGACCGCGTCGACCCCGACTCCGGGGTGATGTGGGCCGCGGTGTGGTTCGACCGCGGGCCCGGCGAACGCGGACGGCTCCTGCTGACCGTGCATCACCTCGTGATGGACGCCGTGTCGTGGCGCATCCTTCTCAAGGATCTCGCGGCTGCGGTGGCGGGCCGGGACCTGCCGCCGGTCACCACGTCGTTCCGCCGGCACGCGCAGTTGCTCACCGCGCAGGTCCCGCACCAGCGCGGCGGCTCCCCGGCGGCGGAGTCCGTCCGGGCCGGCGGGGACCCGCTGCCCCTGCGGCGCCCGCTCGACCCGACACGCGACGTCGTGGGGACCGAACGCACACATGACGAGACGCTCCCGACGGGCCTCACCACGGCCTTGCTGGGCCCGGTACCCGCGGCGTACGGGGCGCACGTCGACGACGTGCTGCTCGCGGCACTCGCGCTCGCCGTCGCCGACTGGCGGGACCGGCGCGGTGCGGTCGAGAGCTCTGTCGATGACGGGGGCGGGGCGACGCTCGTCGACGTCAAGGGCCACGGGCGCACGGGTGACCTCGACGTCTCCCGCACGCTGGGCCGGTTCGCCACCGGCGTCCCGGTTCTGCTCGACCCGGGGCCGGTCCGGCTGGCTGACGTGGAGTCAGTTCCGGTGGCGGCCGCGGCTGTGCTGGAGCGCGTACGAGTGAGCACGGGAGCGACGGCCGCCCTCGGGGGTGACGTACCGCCGTCGCTGGAGTTCAACTACCTCGGCCGCGTCGGCGGCCCGGAGGACGGCGACTGGGCGAGCGCCCCGGAGGAGGCGGTCGCCGACCTCGCGCTCGACCCGTCGATCCCGCTCGCACACGCCCTGTCCCTCGGCGCCGTGGCGCAGGACCGCCCGGACGGCGTCGTCCTGCTCGCGACCTGGTCGTGGCCGGACGGCGTCCTCGACGCCGACGCCGTCGTCGACCTGGCCCGGACCTGGTTCCGCGCGCTCTCTGCGCTGGCCGCCGCGGCCCCGCGCGACTGACCGGACGACATCGAAGACCCCTGCAGAGAAGGAGAAACGCGATGACCAACCCCTTCGACAACCCGGACGGCACGTTCCGCGTGCTGGTCAACGACGAGGGCCAGCACAGCCTGTGGCCGGACTTCGTCGACGTCCCCGCCGGCTGGGAGAGCCGCTTCGGCCCGGACACCCGAGCGGCGTGCCTCGATTACGTCGAGCGGTCGTGGACGGACATGCGGCCGGCGAGCCTCGTCCGCGCGATGGGCGGCTGAGCGTGGCCACCACCGCCGGTCTGCGCGTCGCCTTCTTCGGCTTCGGTACGTGGGGTTCCCGCACCCTGCAGGCGCTGCTCGACTCGCACCACGAGGTCGTCCTCGTCGTCACGCACCCACCGAGCGACGGGGCGTGGGAACGGATCTGGAACGACTCGGTCGAGGATCTGGCGCGCTCGGCCGGCGTGCCGGTCCTGCTCCGCAACCGGCCCGACGACGCCGACCTGCAGGTGCGCCTCAAGGAGGCCGACCCCGACGTCATGGTCGCGGTGAACTGGCGGACGCTGATCCCGTCCGAGGTGTTCTCGTTACCGCGGCTCGGGACGCTGAACGTCCACGACTCGCTGTTGCCCCGGTACGCCGGCTTCGCTCCGCTGAACTGGGCGCTGATCAACGGCGAGACCCAGGTCGGCGTGACGGCCCATCTGATGGACGCCGAACTTGACGCCGGTCCGATCGTCCTGCAGTGGGCCGTCCCGGTCGGTGCGCAAGACACCGCCGTCGACCTGTTCCACGCGACGGTGAAGCTGTTCGGCCCGATCACGGTGGCGGGGCTGGACCTGATGGCGGACGGTCGCACGGACTTCCCGACGCAGGACCGCAGTTCGGCGACGTTCTTCCACAAGCGGGCCGACGAGGACAACCGCATCGACTGGACCTGGCCGGCGCGCGACATCGTCAACCTCGTGCGCGCGCAGCCCGACCCGTACCCGAACGCGTGGACCTACCACCGCGGCGAGCGGCTCTCGGTCCTCAAGGCGTCCGTGTCCGAGAAGCGCTACGGCGGGACGCCGGGCCGCATCTTCTTCCGCGAGGGCCCCGGGGTGGCGATCGTCGCCGGCTCCGAGGCTCGGCGCGGGCAGAACCTCGCCGTGGTGATCGAGACCGTCCGCACCGCAGCGGGGGAGACGCTGCCCGCGCTCGAGTACTTCACCGCGATGGGCGGCTACCTCACCGACCGGCCGTGACGTCCGTGTCGATCGTCTGGGCCGACCCGGTCGAGGTCCCGGCGTCGATGCGCGGACTGCTCGACGCCGGGGAACGGGCCCGCCACGACGCCCTGCTCCGGCCCGCCGACCGGCAGCGGTTCCTCGCCGCGCACGCGCTCACGCGGCTCGTGCTCGGCGCGGTCCTCGACACCGACCCCGCGGCGCTGGCGTTCGTCCACCGCTGCGCCACCTGCGGCGGCCCCCACGGCAAGCCCGCGCTCCGGCAAGAAAGGGTGTCACCCTTTCTTGACATCGGTCGGACGGAGTTCTCGGTGAGCCACGCGGGGGACCGGGTCGTGGTCGCGGTCGCGGAGGTGCCGGTGGGCGTCGACGTCGAGACGACGGGGACGGCGCTCGACCCCGCGGAGCTCGCGGCGGTCGTGCTCGCCCCGGCCGAGCGACGGGCCCTCGCCGAACTCGCGCCGGGCGAGCGCCCGGCCGCGCTGCTGCGGACCTGGGTCCGCAAGGAGGCCGTGCTCAAGGCGACCGGGCGCGGGCTCGCGGTCCCGCCCGACCGCATCGAGCTCACGGCGCCCGGGGCCCCGCCGGAGCTGGTGGCCTGGCGGGCCGACGACGACCCGGGTCCCGTCGCGCCGGCCGACGTCGACCTGGGCCCGGGCTGCGTCGCGGCCGTGGCGGTTCTCGCGGCGACCGCACCGGAGGTCCAGGTCCGACGCTGGACCGGTCGGCGGACGTTCGCGGGGGCGCCGGCGGGGTAGGGCGGGTTCGACAGGGGCGGCGGCGGGGCGCCGCAGCAGAACACGGGGGTGAACGTGCGACGGGTGCTGACCCTGATCGCCGGACCGGCGCTGGTGATCGGCCTGGTGGCCGGGTGCGGTGGCGGGAACGAGGCGACGTCCGGCTCGTCCGGCCCGATGTCGATCGCGGTCACGCCGGCGGCGGATGCCCGGAGCGTCGGAGCGGGCGCCACGGTGAAGGTGACCGGGTCCAACGGCCGGCTCACCGAGGTCCGCGTCACCGACGGCAAGGGCGACCAGCTCGACGGGAAGTACGCACCGGACCGCACGGCCTGGAGTTCCACCGTTCCCGTGAAGGTCGGCACGCGGTACACCGTCCACGCGTGGGGCGAGGGCGCCGACGGGGCCCCGGCGGAGAAGGTCACGCGCTTCGCCACCACCGAGGTGAAGGCCTCGGACACCCTGGAGATCGCGTCGGTCCAGCCGGCGAACGGCGCCAAGGTCGGCATCGGCCACCCGCTGATGGTCACCTTCAACCAGCCGGTGTCCGACCGAAAGATCGTGCAGAAGGCCCTCCAGGTCCGCACGACGCCACCGGTCGAGGGAGCCTGGTACTGGATCGACGACGTGACCGTCGACTACCGCCCGGAGAAGTTCTGGCCGGCCGGGACGACGGTGACGCTCGCGGCGAAGCTTCAGGACGTCAAGGTCGGCGCGGACGTTCTCGGCGGCGCCAACCGCACGTCGCGCTTCACCGTCGACCGGGCGCAGATCATCACCGTCGACGTCGACCAGCACACGCTGACGGTCGAGCGCGACGGCAAACCGCTGAAGACCTACGACGTCACCACCGGCAAGAAGGGCTGGGAGACCCGCACCGGCACGAAGATCGTCATGGACAAGGAGCGCAACAAGAAGTGGACCGACGAGGCGATCGACGCCCCGGAGGACTACGAGTACAAGTCCAAGTACGCCCTGCGGATCACCAACAGCGGTGAGTTCCTCCACGACGCCCCCTGGAACAAAGGGAACATCGGCGAGGCCAACACCTCGCACGGCTGCATCGGGCTGCTGCCCGAGGCCGCGGAGTGGCTGTACCGGAACATCGTCGTCGGCGACCCGGTCGTGGTCGTGGGGTCCTCGAAGCCGTTCGACGACCTGATCAACCGCGTCGCGGACTGGACCGTGCCCTGGGAGAAGTGGAAGGCCGGCAACACCGACCAGGCCTGACCACCCGCCCGTGATCCGGGCCACAACCGCCGCGCCATTACGCTTCCGGCATGCCGGATCGCCTCGAACTGCTGCCCGCCGTCGACGTCGCCGACGGCCAGGCCGTCCGCCTGGTCCAGGGTGAGGCCGGGTCGGAGACCTCCTACGGCGACCCGCTCGCCGCCGCGCTCGCCTGGCAGTCCGCCGGCGCGGAGTGGATCCACCTGGTCGACCTCGACGCCGCCTTCGGTCGCGGGTCGAACCGCGAACTCCTGCACGAGGTGGTCGCCAAGCTCGACGTCAAGGTCGAGATGAGCGGCGGCATCCGGGACGACGAGTCCCTCGAGGCGGCCATGGCCACCGGGTGCGCCCGGGTGAACATCGGCACCGCCGCGCTGGAGAACCCCCAGTGGTGCGCCCGCGCGATCGCGCGCTGGGGCGACCGGGTCGCGGTCGGCCTCGACGTGCGTGGCACGACGCTCGCCGCCCGCGGCTGGACGAAGGAGGGCGGCGACATCTGGGAGGTGCTCGCCCGCCTCGACTCCGAGGGCTGCGCGCGCTACGTCGTCACCGACGTCACCAAGGACGGGACGCTGAAGGGCCCGAACCTCGACCTGCTCCGCGAGGTGTGCGCCCGCACCGACAAGCCGGTGGTCGCGTCCGGCGGTGTCTCCAGCCTGGACGACCTGCGCGCGATCGCCACCCTGGTACCGCTGGGCGTCGAGGGCGCGATCGTCGGCAAGGCGCTCTACGCGCAGGCGTTCACCCTCGAAGAGGCGCTCGCCGCCGTGGCCGCGGTCTGATCCTCCGAAAGCTGAAGGAGCGTCAGATGGGTGTCGCGGTCCGGGTCATCCCGTGTCTGGACGTCGACGCCGGCCGCGTGGTCAAGGGCGTCAACTTCCAGAACCTGCGCGACGCCGGCGACCCGGTCGAGCTCGCGAAGCGCTACGACGCCGACGGCGCCGACGAGCTGACGTTCCTCGACATCACCGCGTCGTCCAGTGACCGGTCGACGACCTACGAGGTCGTGTCCCGCACCGCCGAGCAGGTCTTCATCCCGCTGACCGTCGGGGGCGGCGTGCGGACCGTCCAGGACGTCGACAAGCTCCTGCGCGCCGGCGCCGACAAGATCGGCGTCAACACCGCGGCCATCGCACGGCCGGCGCTGATCGCCGAGATCGCCGACCGCTTCGGCAACCAGGTGCTCGTGCTCTCCATCGACGCGCGCCGCTGCCTCCCCGGCGACCCTCCGACCCCCTCGGGGTTCGAGGTGACCACCCACGGGGGCCGGAAGGGCACGGGCATCGACGCGATCGAGTGGTGCCGCCGCGGCGCCGAGCTCGGCGCCGGCGAGATCCTGCTCAACTCCATGGACGCCGACGGCACCAAGGACGGTTACGACCTTGAGATGCTCCGTCAGGTCCGCGAGATCGTGAACGTGCCCGTCATCGCCAGCGGGGGAGCGGGCAAGGTCTCCGACTTCGCCCCCGCCGTCGCCGCCGGCGCGGACGCCGTCCTCGCCGCGAGCGTCTTCCACTTCGGCGACCTGCGGATCGGCGACGTCAAGGACGCCCTCCGCGCCGCCGGCCACCCGGTGCGCTGACCGCACCGGGCGCCGGAACGCCGTCAGGACAACAAGTCTGACGTCACGTCAGAACGTGCGCTCGCCGTTCTTGGCGATGCCGAGGCGGGGGAACTGGTCCGCGATCTCGGCGGCGAGCTCGAGGTAGGCCTGGTACGCGCCCTTGCCGAGCTGGGAGAGGTCGATCTGGCCACCCTCGGCGAGGTGCGGGTCGTAGGGGACCGCGACGACGGCCCGGGTCCGCTTGGCGAAGTGGCTGATGATCTCGTCCAGGTGGACCGTCGCCGCCTGCGGCCGGACCGAGGTGACGACCGTGACCGACTCGCGGGCGAGCTCGGCGTAGTTGTGCGCCTCCAGCCAGTCCAGGGTCGCCGACGCGCTGCGCGCACCGTCGAGGGACGCGGAGGAGACGATGACGACCTGGTCGGCCTTGGCCAGCACCCCGACCATCGCCGAGTGCAGCAGACCGGTGCCGCAGTCGGTGAGGATCAGGTTGTAGAAGCGCTCGAGGATGTCGCTGATGATCCGGTAGTCGTTCTCCGAGAACGCCAGCGAGGCGAGCGGGTCCGACTCGGAGACGAGCACCTCGAGGCGCGAGTCGGCCTGCGCGGTGTACTCGCGAACCGCGGAGTACCGGTCGAGCTGCGCGCTGCGGGCGACGAAGTCGCGCACGGTGGTGCGTGCCTGGCCCGGCACGATCTTGTCGCCGAGCGTGCCGCGGTCGGGGTTGGCGTCGATGGCGATGACGCGGTCCCGGCGCAGCGAGGCGAACATCGAGCCGAGCGCCGCCGCGGTCGTCGTCTTGCCGACGCCGCCCTTGAGCGAGATGACCGCGAGCCGGTGACAGCCCGGGATCTCGGTGCGGACGCGCTCCTCGAACTCCATCCGCTCGCGCTCCTTGGAGCCCGGGCCGAGGTTGACCAGGCCACCGGTCGCGGCGAGCACGCCCTTGCGCCAGCCCTTGGACGGCGGCTTCTTGCGCTGCTTGAGGACCTTGTCCGCGGTGAGGCTGTCCGCGGTCAACTTCTCCGTGCTCACCGGCAGGTTGCGGGCCGGCGGACGGTTCGCGGACGCCGCGGCGGGAGCCGCCGTGCGCGTCGCGGGCCGCGGCGGGTTGTGCACGGGCAGCTGGATGTCACCGGTCGCCTGCTTCGCGTCGTAGTCCTTGAACGGCTCGCCGGTCGGCTGCGCGCTGCGCGCGGGCCGGTTCGGCCGCGCGCCCTTGACCGGAGCCTTCGGCAGCGGGGCCGACGCGGGCGCCGGAGCCGACGGCGCGGCGGACGCCGGCGCGGACGCCTGCGGCGAGGCCTGAGCTGCGGCCTGAGACGGGGCCTGAGCCGGCGCCGCCTGGGCCGGCGGCTGGACCGCGGCCGGGGAGGTGGCGGCGAGCGGGGTGGGCGGGGCCGGGGCGGCGGGCGCCTCGGCCTGGCTCGGCAGGCCCGAGCCCGGAGCCGGGAACCCCTCGAACTTGCGGGTCGGCGGGTCGATGCCGCCGCCGCCGAGCGAGCCGGGCGGGAACGGGGACGCGTTCGGGTCGCCGGGCCGCAGGGCGTCGTAGTCCAGGTTCAGCGCGGCCGCACGCCGGCGCAGCTCGGCGCTGCTCGGCAGGCCGGTGGCGTCGGGGGCCGGGTCGCCCTTGTACTCCTCGGGCGAGAGACCGAGCTGGTCGTAGATCCAGGTGCTGTCGTTGGGGTCCCGCTCGCCGCCCGGGGCCGGCAGGTCCGTCGTCGAGGTGCGCGGCGCACCGGCCGCCGCACCCTTGCCCGTGCTCTGGCCCGTGCTCGCGCCCGAACCCGCCCCCGCCGGTCCGCCGGA
The DNA here is from genome assembly GCF_039525035.1 of Sporichthya brevicatena. Classification (NCBI taxonomy): domain Bacteria; kingdom Bacillati; phylum Actinomycetota; class Actinomycetes; order Sporichthyales; family Sporichthyaceae; genus Sporichthya; species Sporichthya brevicatena. The sequence goes on along the minus strand of NZ_BAAAHE010000015.1, from coordinate 60,886 downwards.
GTTCGACGGCGCCGCAGCGGAGGCCGGGGGCGCGTTCTTGCTCGCGCCCTCGTTCTTGGCCGTGTTCTGCTGCGCCGGGTTCTCGCTCGGCGTGGTCATCGCGGCACCGCCCTCCGTGGGATCGTCCCCACCCCTGCCTCGGGTCTGGTCACTGAGCGCGACCGAGACCGAAGCATGATCCCACGCAATGTCCCAGTCTGTGGGCGGCTCCAACCGATGCCTGGCCATGATTCGAGCGCCTCCGCGAGAGGTTCGGGGCGATATGTACGGGCGTGGGTGAATCGCGCGTGCGGCGGCGGACGCCGGATGAGGACCATGCTCACATCTCGGACAGCCCGAATCGGGCTAAGCGCCGGGGTGTGTCTTCCGGTGCGGAATCCTCCTGGTGATCAGTGCTCCACGGAGCGTGACGGGAAACCGGAACGACGGCGAATTGGGCGGCGGGGCAGAATTCCGTCCCATGCCCTCGAAGTCCGCTCTCGACCCCGCGGTCGCCGCCCTGCTGCGCCGCGACTCCGCCGGCCTGGTCCCCGCCGTGGCCCAGCAGTGGGACACCGGCGAGGTGCTCATGGTCGGCTGGATGGACGACGAGGCGTTGCACCGCACGCTGACCACCGGCCGCGTCACCTACTTCAGCCGCAGCCGGCAGGAGTACTGGACCAAGGGCGAGACGTCCGGCCACCGGCAGTGGGTGCACTCGGTCGCGCTCGACTGCGACGGTGACACCGTCCTGGTCCGCGTCGACCAGGAGGGCCCGGCCTGCCACACCGGCACCCGGTCCTGCTTCGACGACTCGCGCGCCCTCGCCGCGGTGACGATCCCCGCCGACGAGCGCCCGAAGGTCGCGTCGTGACGCGGCTGACCGGCGAGATCGTCCCCGACCTCGACACGTTCCGCGCGCTCGCCGCCGACCGGAAGGTCATCCCGGTCTCGCGGCGCCTGCTCGCCGACGGCGAGACGCCGGTGGGCCTCTACCGCAAGCTCGCGGCCGAGCGCCCCGGCACGTTCCTGCTCGAGTCGGCCGAGCACGGCCGCGTGTGGGGCCGCTACTCGTTCGTCGGGGTGGCGGCGCCCGCGATGCTCACCGAGTCCGACGGCGTCGCCCGGTGGGTCGGTGGTCCGCCCGCCGGGGTCCCCACCGAGGGCGACCCGCTGCAGGTCCTGCGCGGCACGGTCGAGGCGCTGCGGACGCGACCCACCGACCTTCCCGGCCTGCCGCCGCTGACCGGCGGCCTCGTCGGGTTCATCGGGTACGACGCCGTGCGACGGCTGGAACGCCTGCCGGAGAAGGCGGTCGACGACCTGCACCTGCCCGAGCTCGCGATGCTGCTCGCGACCGATCTCGCCGTCCTCGACCACGAGGACGGCTCGGTGGTCCTCATCGCCAACGCCGTCAACTGGGACGGCAGCGACTCCGGCGTCGACGCGGCGTACTCCTCCGCGTGCGAGCGCCTGAGGGCGATGACGGCGGACCTCGCGCGCCCCATCGGCTCGAGCGCCGCGCACCTCGACTGGGACGGCACGGTCGACTACACGTCGAACACGACCCGCGAGGACTACATGGCCGCGGTCGAGCGTGCCGTCGAGGAGATCCACGCGGGCGAGGCGTTCCAGGTCGTCGTCAGCCAGCGGTTCTCGATGTCGACCTCGGCGAGCGCGCTCGACATCTACCGCGTGCTGCGGCTGACCAACCCGAGCCCGTACCTGTACCTGCTGCGCTTCCCGGGCCCGGACGGCGGCGCCGAGGGTGGCTTCGACGTGGTCGGCTCCAGCCCCGAGGCCCTGGTCAAGGTGCAGGAGGGCCGGGCGATGATGCACCCCATCGCCGGGAGCCGCCCGCGCGGCTCGACGCCCGAGCACGACGTCGAGCTGGGCGTCGAACTGCTGGCCGACCCGAAGGAACGCGCCGAGCACCTGATGCTGGTCGACCTCGGCCGCAACGACCTGGGCCGGGTGTGCGCGCCCGGCAGTGTCGAGGTGGTCGACTTCATGTCGGTCGAGCGCTACTCGCACATCATGCACATCGTCTCGACGGTGGTCGGACGGCCGAGCGAGGACCGCACGGCCTTCGACGTGCTCGCCGCGTGCTTCCCGGCGGGCACGCTCTCGGGCGCGCCGAAGCCGCGCGCGATGGAGATCATCGAGGAGCTCGAGCCGACCCGGCGCGCGCTCTACGGCGGCGTCGTCGGCTACCTGGACTTCGCCGGTGACCTCGACACCGCCATCGCGATCCGCACCGCGCTGCTGCGCGACGGCGTCGCGTACGTGCAGGCGGGCGCGGGCATCGTCGCCGACTCCGACCCGGCGACCGAGGACCAGGAGTGCCGGAACAAGGCGGCCGCGGTGCTGCGGGCGGTCGCGGCGGCGGAGACGCTGCGACCGGTCACCTGAGGGCGGCGGTCGTGAACTCTCGCCGCGAGGCCGGGCTCGCCCTGCTCGGTGGCATCGGCGGCGCCGTGCTGACCCTGTTCGCCGCCAGTCGCCCCTGGGCCGACGGACAGGCCGTGCAGGGCACGTTGCGCGCCCCGCTGGAGGTCAGTGGCGGCTCGCTCGTGCCGGTCGTGCCTGCCCTCGGACTTGCCGCGCTGGCGGGCGTCCTCGCCGTGCTCGCGACGCGCGGCTGGGCGCGCGCGGTCGTCGGTGCCGTCCTCGCGCTCTGCGGTCTCGTCGTCGCCGGAGCCGCGCTGGCACAACGGGATCCGGACTCCGGCGAGCTCGCGCGCCGGGCCGGTGACGCCCTCGGCACGGCGACCGCGACGGCCACCGGCGGCGGCACCGCGTGGCCGTGGCTCGCTGTCGTCGGCGGGTTGCTGATTGCCACCGCGGGTCTCGCCACCGCCGCCCGCGGCCGCGGTTGGCCGGCGATGTCGTCGCGCTACGAGCGGCCGGTGGGCGGCGAGGAGTCGGCGGTGCGCGCGCCGTCGCACCCGCGTCGCACTGCGGAAACTCCGCTCGATCAGTGGCGTGCGATCGACCGTGGCGAGGACCCGACCGATGGGCCGGTCCAGAGCACGGAGTGACGCGGACTACGATCTGCCCAACGTCGCCGCCGCTCTTCGGGCGACCGGCGGGAACCGATCTGGAGAGGGGAACCGTCCTGGTGTCCGTGCTCGACGAGATCCTCAGCGGAGTTCGCGAGGATCTGGCACAGCGCCAGGAGGTCGTCACCCTCGACGCGCTCAAGGAACGCGCTGCGCGCATGGCCGAACCGCGCGACGCGCTGGCGGCCCTGCAGGTGCCCGGCGTCGGCGTCATCGCCGAGGTGAAGCGCTCCAGCCCGTCGAAGGGCGCGCTGGCCGCGATCGCCGACCCGGCCCGCCTCGCCGCGGACTACGAGGCCGGTGGCGCTGCGGTGATCAGCGTCCTCACCGAGAAGCGGCGCTTCGGTGGTGAGCTCTCCGACCTCACCGCCGTGCGGGCCCGCGTCGACGTGCCGATCCTGCGCAAGGACTTCATCTTCTCCAGCTACCAGCTGTGGGAGGCACGCGCGCACGGCGCCGACCTGGTGCTGCTGATCGTCGCCGCGCTCGAGCAGAACGCGCTGATCTCGCTCATCGAGCGCACCGAGTCCCTCGGCATGACGCCGCTGGTCGAGGTGCACACCGAGGAGGAGACGCACCGCGCGGTCGACGCCGGCGCGAAGCTCATCGGCGTCAACGCGCGCAACCTCAAGACGCTCGAGGTCGACCGGGACACCTACGGCCGCCTCGCGCCGCTGATCCCGGACTCCATCGTCACGATCGCCGAGTCCGGCGTGCGCGGCCCGCACGACGTCATCGAGTACGGCCGCCAGGGCGCGGACGCGGTGCTCGTCGGCGAGAGCCTCGTGACCGGTCAGGACCCGCAGGCCGCGGTGCGTGACCTCGTCGCGGCGGGGGCGCACCCGGCGCTGAAGAAGGGCCGGCACTGTGGCTGAGCCGCAGGCTTCCCGCCGCGAGGTGCACTGTGGCTGACGCCGCAGTGGTCCCTGACGAGCACGGTCTCTTCGGCGAGTACGGCGGACGGTTCGTCCCCGAGGCGCTGATGGCGGCGCTGGACCAGCTGACCGCGGAGTTCGCGGCGGCGCAGGCCGACCCGAACTTCCGGGCGGAGCTGGCGGGTCTGCTCGGCAGCTACACCGGCCGGCCGTCGCCGATCACCGAGGTGCCGCGGTTCGCCGAGCACGCCGGCGGGGCGCGGATGATCCTCAAGCGCGAGGACCTGAACCACACGGGCTCGCACAAGATCAACAACGTCCTCGGCCAGGCGCTGCTGACGCGACGGATGGGCAAGACGCGCGTCATCGCCGAGACCGGCGCGGGTCAGCACGGCGTCGCGACCGCGACCGCGTGCGCGCTGCTCGGCCTCGACTGCGTCGTGTACATGGGCGAGGAGGACACCAAGCGCCAGGCGCTCAACGTCGCCCGGATGAAGCTGCTGGGCGCCGAGGTTCGCCCGGTGACCACCGGCAGCCGCACGCTGAAGGACGCGATCAACGAGGCGCTGCGCGACTGGGTCGCGAACGTCGACAACACGCACTACCTGCTCGGCACCGTCGCCGGCCCGCACCCCTTCCCGTACCTGGTGCGCGAGTTCCACCGCGTCATCGGCCAGGAGGCGCGGGCGCAGGTGCTCGAGCTGACCGGCGGACTGCCCGACGCGGTGTGCGCGTGCGTGGGCGGCGGCTCGAACGCGATCGGCATCTTCTACGACTTCATCCCCGACGCCGACGTGAAGCTGTTCGGCTTCGAGGCCGCCGGGGACGGCGTCGAGACCGGTCGCCACGCGGCGACGATCACCGGCGGTGCTCCGGGTGTCCTCCACGGCGCGCGCTCGTACCTGCTGCAGGACGAGGAGGGGCAGACGATGGAGAGCCACTCCATCTCCGCCGGCCTCGACTACCCGGGCGTCGGACCCGAGCACGCGTGGCTCGCCGACACCGGCCGTGCGACGTACCGCGCGATCACCGACACCGAGGCGATGGACGCCTTCAAGCTGCTGTGCCGCACCGAGGGCATCATCCCGGCGATCGAGAGCTCGCACGCCCTCGCCGGTGCGCTCGTGGTCGGCCGCGAGCTGGGGCCCGACGCCACCGTGCTCGTCAGCCTCTCCGGGCGGGGGGACAAGGACGTCGACACCGCCGCCGCATGGTTCGGGCTCGTCTGATGAGCAGGGTGGCCGAGGCGTTCGCGAAGGCGACGGCGGAGAACCGTGCCGCGCTCGTCGGGTACCTGCCCGCGGGCTTCCCGACCCAGCAGGGCGGGATCGACGCGCTCACCGCGATGGTGGGCGCCGGCGTCGACGTCGTCGAGGTCGGGCTGCCCTACAGCGATCCGGTGCTCGACGGCCCGACGATCCAGCAGGCCGCGGACCGCGCCCTCGCCGGGGGCACCCGGATCAAGGACGTGCTCGCGACCGTCGAGGCCGTCGCGGCCACCGGGGCGGCGACCGTCGTCATGACCTACTGGAACCCGGTGCTGCGCTACGGGGTCGAGCGGTTCGCCGCGGACCTCGCCGCCGCCGGGGGAGCGGGCCTGATCACCCCGGACCTGACGCCGGACTCAGGTGCGGACTGGCTCGCCGCCTCCGACGCCCGCGACCTCGACCGGATCTTCCTCGTCGCGCCCTCGTCCTCGCCGGAGCGCACCGCGATGACGGTGAAGGCCTGCCGCGGATTCGTCTACGCCACCGCGGTCATGGGCGTCACCGGTGCTCGCGAGCAGACCTCCGAGGCCGCCCCGCCGCTGGTCGCGCGGATCAAGACGATCATGCGGGAGAACGGCGTCGAGCTCCCCGTCGGTGTCGGGCTCGGCGTCTCCAACGGGACGCAGGCCGCCGAGGTCGCGAGCTACGCCGACGGCGTCATCGTCGGCTCGGCGTTCGTACGCCGTCTGCTCGACGCGCCCGACGTCGCGACCGGCGTCGCCGGCTGCGCGGAGTTGGCCGCCGACCTCGCCGCGGGTGTCCGCGCCCGGCGGTGAGCCGGTGATCGGTCAGCCGGTGATCCTCGCCTCGATCCCCAGCCCGTCCCAGGGTGTCTGGCACCTCGGGGGGTTCCCGCTCCGCGGCTACGCGCTCTGCATCGTCGTCGGGATCCTGATGGCGATCGTCGTCGGCGACCGCCGCCTCGTGGCCCGCGGCGGGAAGCCCGGCCAGATCGCGGACGTCGCCATGTGGGCCGTGCCCTTCGGCATCGTCGGTGGCCGGATCTACCACGTGATCACGACGCCCGACGACTACTTCGGCGACGGCGGGAAGCCGTTCGACGCCGTCAAGATCTGGGAGGGCGGCCTCGGGATCTGGGGGGCGATCGCGCTCGGCGCGGTCGGCGCCTGGATCGGCGCCCGCCAGGCCGGGCTCGCGTGGCCGCCGATCGCGGACTCCGTCGTCCCCGGTGTCGCCCTCGCCCAGGCCGCGGGCCGGTGGGGAAACTGGTTCAACCAGGAGCTCTACGGCAAGCCCACCGACCTGCCCTGGGCGCTGGAGATCGACCCGGAGAACCGGCCCCGCGCCACCCCGGACGCCGCGACCTACCACCCGACCTTCCTCTACGAGTCGCTGTGGTGCATCGGCGTCGCGGTGCTCCTGATCTGGGCCGACCGCCGGTTCAACCTCGGCCGCGGCCAGGTCTTCGCCCTCTACGTCGCGGCCTACTGCACCGGCCGGGTCTGGATCGAGGCCCTCCGGGTCGACGAGGCGCACCACATCCTCGGGATGCGCCTGAACGACTGGACCTCGATCCTGCTGTTCCTCGCCGCCGTCGTCTTCCTCGTGATCTCCCGCCGCCGCGGCGACTCTCGCGAACCCAGTCCGTACCGGGTCGGGCACACCCCGGCGAGCGACAGCGCGACCTCCGACAGCGCGACCTCCGACAGCCCGGCGGCGGACGAGCGGTGACCCAGGGGCTGCCGGCTGTCCTCCCGGCTGTGCTCCCGGCTGTGCTCCCGGCTGCGCTGCCGGCCCTGCTCCTGCTGGCCGGCTGCGGGGGTGGCGGTGGTGGGGACGCCGCGCGGATCGAGGATCTCGCCCGCACCGTGGTCGCCGGCCCGGTCACCGACGCGGCGACCCGGTGCGCGACGTCGCTCACACCGGATTTCGTCGCGACCGTCTACGGGGACGCCGAGACCTGCGCCCGCGCCGGCGCCGACCCGGCCGCCGCGGCGACCGGGGCGTCGGTGGCCGACCTCGTCGTGGACGGCGACACCGCGACCGCGACGGTGACCACGGAGGGCGGCTCCGCGGACGGGGCCCGGGGGACCTGGGTCTTCGCCCGCACGGACGGACAGTGGCGGGTCGCCGAGTGGCGGACCGACTACCTGCGCTCGGTCCTGCGCGCCCGGTTCGGGCCGTCGTACCCGGCCGTGGGGGAGGACGACCCGTTCCGGGACCCGGAGGTCCGGGCCTGCATCAGCGCCGCCCTCCAGTCCCTCGCCGACCCGGAGTTCCGCGCCACCGCCGCCGAGATCCTCCGCGAGTCCCGGGCGGCGGACGACGCCGTCCGGCGCTGGTACTTCGGGTGCGTGGACGGGGCGGACGGCGCCGGACCGGGCAATGCGGGTTCGGCGGGCGTCTCCGAGCTGCGGCGGATCTTCGAGGAAGGTCTGCGCGGGGCCGACGTCCCCCGCGAGATCGTCGACTGCGCCATCCGCACGCTGCGCCGGACGGTGACCGACGCCGAGATCCGGCGGATGGGCGCCGACGGCGCCCCGGCACCCCCACCCGGGGTCCAGCGGCGCATCAACGCGGCGACCGCCGACTGCGTCGAGCAGCTGACGAAACGCTGACCGGCGGGGCCGGGTGCCCGTGGGGCGCCCGGCGCGGCCGCGTGCACAATTGCACATAGGGCGGTCGCGGCAGGTGAGGTAGGCTGCAGCATCGCCGCTGGGCCAGTGCCGTCCCGACAGAGTGGTTCGCCCTCGGCTTCCCTCTCGGCCGTGTGCGCGCCACCGATGCGCCGACCCAAGCGCGCCGACCCGGCGTGCGGACCGAGGCGCGCCGACCACAGCAGCGCCGACGAGCCGTCCGCCCGACGCTCGCCCCTCGTCCGGACTCGATATCAGGAGTGGCTCATGCCTGCGGCCGCACCCGGGAGCCCGTTCCGTTCCGGACCGGTTCCCCAAGGCCTCTACACCGGCCGCCACGAGCACGACGCCTGCGGCGTCGCGTTCGTCGCCACGATGACCGGCGTCCCCTCCTACGACATCGTCGCCAAGGCGCTGGTCGCCCTCCGCAACCTGGAGCACCGGGGCGCGGCGGGGTCCGACCCCGACTCGGGCGACGGCGCCGGCATCCTCACGCAGATCCCCGACGCCTTCTTCCGTGAGGTCGTCGAGTTCGAGCTGCCCGCCGCCGGCAAGTACGCGGTCGGCATGGCCTTCCTGCCCCACGACAAGGTCGCGCGGGCCCAGGCCGAGACCGCGATCGAGGCCATGGCGCCCGAGGAGGGCCTGGTCGTCCTCGGCTGGCGTGACGTGCCGGTCACCCCGGCGCTGCTCGGCGCCGGCTCCCGCGCCACCGTGCCGGTCTTCCGTCAGCTGTTCGTGGCTTCGGCCGAGGACTGGGCCGCGTCCGCGTGGCTCCCCGGCAACGACGGCCTCGCTCTGGAGCGCCAGGCGTTCGTGCTGCGCAAGCGCGCCGAGCGTGAGGCGGGCGTGTACTTCCCGAGCCTGAGCTCCCGCACGACCGTCTACAAGGGCATGCTGACCACCGGCCAGCTCGAGCCCTTCTTCCCGGACCTGTCCGACCGCCGCTTCACCACAGCGATCGCGCTCGTGCACTCCCGGTTCTCGACGAACACGTTCCCGTCCTGGGAGCTCTCGCACCCGTACCGCTACATCGCGCACAACGGCGAGATCAACACCGTCCAGGGCAACCGGAACTGGATGCGGGCCCGCGAGTCGCAGCTGGTCACCGACCTGATCCCCGGCGACCTGGAGCGGATCTTCCCGATCTGCACCGCCGGGGCAAGCGACTCCGCCAGCTTCGACGAGGTGCTCGAGCTGCTGCACCTCGGCGGCCGGTCGCTGCCGCACGCGGTCCTGATGATGATCCCGGAGGCCTGGGAGAACAACGCGGGCATGGAGTCCGCGCGCCGCGCGTTCTACGAGTTCCACTCCACGGTCATGGAGCCCTGGGACGGCCCGGCCTGCGTCACCTTCACCGACGGCAAGCTCGTCGGCGCGGTGCTCGACCGCAACGGTCTGCGCCCCTCCCGCTTCTGGGTCACCGACGACGGTCTGGTCGTGCTCGCCTCCGAGGTCGGCGTCCTCGACATCGACCCGGACAAGGTGGTCCGCAAGGGCCGCCTGCAGCCGGGCCGCATGTTCCTCGTCGACACCGAGGAGCACCGCATCGTCGAGGACGAGGAGATCAAGACCGGCCTCGCTGCGGAGAACCCGTACGACGAGTGGCTGCACGCCGGCCTGATCCGCCTCGACCAGCTCCCCGAGCGTGAGCACATCGTGCACACGCACTCCTCCGTGACGCGGCGTCAGCAGACGTTCGGGTACACCGAGGAGGAGCTGCGCATCCTGCTCGCGCCGATGGCGCGCAACGGCATGGAGCCGATCGGCTCCATGGGCACGGACACCCCGATCGCGGTGCTGTCCTCCCGGCCGCGGCTGCTGTTCGACTACTTCACCCAGTTGTTCGCGCAGGTCACCAACCCGCCGCTGGACGCGATCCGCGAGGAGCTCGTCACCTCGCTGTCGACGTCGATCGGCCCCGAGGTCAACCTGCTGAGCTCGACGCCGAGCCACTGCCGCCAGGTGGTGCTCCCGTTCCCGGTCATCGACAACGACGAGCTGGCCAAGCTCGTCCACATCAACGCCGACGGCGACAAGCCCGGCCTGAAGTCGGTGAACATCTCCGGCCTCTACGAGGTCGACGGGGGCGGCGCGGCGCTCGAGGCGCGCCTCGACGAGATCTGCGCCGAGGTCTCGGCCGAGATCGCGGACGGCGCCCGGATCATCGTGCTCTCGGACCGGCACTCGGACGCCGAGCACGCCCCGATCCCGTCGCTGCTCCTCACCGGCGCGGTGCACCACCACCTGATCCGCGAGAAGACCCGCACCCGCGTCGGCCTGGTCGTCGAGACCGGTGACGTCCGCGAGGTGCACCACGTCGCGCTGCTGATCGGCTTCGGCGCCTCCGCGGTGAACCCCTACCTGGCGATGGAGACGGTCGAGGACCTCGCCAACGCCGAGGTGCTCCTGCAGATCGAGCCGGAGAAGGCGGTCCGCAACCTGGTGAAGGCGCTCGGCAAGGGCGTCCTCAAGGTCATGTCGAAGATGGGCGTCTCGACCGTGGGCTCGTACCACGGTGCGCAGATCTTCGAGGCGATCGGCCTCTCGCAGGAGCTGATCGACAAGTACTTCACCGGCTGCACGAGCCAGCTCGGCGGCGTCGGGCTCGACGTCCTCGCCGAGGAGGTCCGGCGCCGGCACCGCGTCGCGTACCCGCCGAACGGCATCGCGCCGACGCACCGCACCCTCGAGATCGGCGGCGAGTACCAGTGGCGCCGCGAGGGCGAGCCGCACCTGTTCGACCCGGAGACGGTCTTCCGCCTGCAGCACTCCACGCGCGCGCGGCGGTACGACATCTTCAAGCAGTACTCGAACCGCGTCGACGAGCAGTCGAAGCGGCTCATGACGCTGCGCGGTCTGTTCGCCCTCAAGGAGGGTGTCCGCCCGCCGGTGCCGATCGACGAGGTCGAGCCGGTCAGCGAGATCGTCAAGCGCTTCAACACCGGCGCGATGAGCTACGGCTCGATCTCGCAGGAGGCGCACGAGACCCTCGCGATCGCCATGAACCGGCTCGGCGGCCGCTCGAACACCGGTGAGGGTGGCGAGGACGTCGAGCGCCTCCACGACCCGGAGCGGCGCTCCGCGGTCAAGCAGGTCGCGTCCGGGCGCTTCGGCGTCACGGCCGAGTACCTGACCAACTCGGACGACATCCAGATCAAGATGGCGCAGGGTGCCAAGCCCGGCGAGGGTGGCCAGCTGCCCGGTCCGAAGGTCTACCCGTGGATCGCGAAGACGCGGCACTCGACGCCCGGCGTCGGCCTGATCTCGCCGCCGCCGCACCACGACATCTACTCGATCGAGGACCTCGCCCAGCTCATCCACGACCTGAAGAACTCGAACCCGGCCGCGCGCATCCACGTGAAGCTCGTCGCCGAGATCGGGGTCGGCACGGTCGCGGCGGGTGTGTCCAAGGCCCACGCGGACGTCGTCCTGATCTCCGGCCACGACGGCGGCACCGGCGCCTCGCCGCTGACGTCGCTCAAGCACGCCGGCGGTCCCTGGGAGCTCGGTCTGGCCGAGACCCAGCAGACGCTGCTGCTCAACGGCCTGCGCGACCGGATCGTGGTCCAGACCGACGGCCAGCTCAAGACCGGCCGGGACGTCGTCATCGCCGCGCTGCTCGGTGCGGAGGAGTACGGGTTCGCGACCGCGCCGCTCGTGGTCTCGGGCTGCATCATGATGCGCGTCTGCCATCTGGACACCTGCCCGGTCGGCATCGCGACGCAGAACCCGGTCCTGCGCGAGCGTTACTCCGGCAAGGCCGAGTTCGTCGTGAACTACTTCGAGTTCGTGGCGCAGGAGGTGCGCGAGTACCTCGCGGCCCTCGGCTTCCGCAGCCTCAACGAGGCGATCGGCCACGCCGAGTTCCTCGACACCTCCGCCGCGGTGGACCACTGGAAGGCCAGCGGTCTCGACCTGAGCCCGATCCTGCACGTGCCGGACCTGCCCGAGGGCACCGCCCGGTACTGCGTCACCGCGCAGGACCACGGCCTGGACAAGGCGCTGGACAACCACCTGATCCAGATCTGCGCCGACGCGATCGAGAACAAGGCCCCGGTCCGGGCGCAGGTTTCGATCCGCAACGTCAACCGCACCGTCGGCACGATGCTGGGCCACGAAGTGACGAAGCGTCACGGTGGCGCCGGTCTGCCCGACGGCACAATCGACATCACCTTCACCGGTTCGGCCGGTCAGTCGTTCGGCGCGTTCGTGCCTGCCGGCATCACGCTGCGGCTCGAGGGCGACTCCAACGACTACCTCGGCAAGGGCCTGTCCGGCGGCCGCCTCGTCGTCCGCCCGGACCGGAACGCGCCGTTCGTGGCCGAGGACAACGTGATCGCCGGCAACGTCATCGCCTACGGCGCGACGGCCGGCGAGATCTACCTGCGCGGTGTGGTCGGCGAGCGGTTCTGCGTCCGGAACTCCGGTGTGACCGCGGTCGTCGAGGGCGTGGGTGACCACGCCTGCGAGTACATGACCGGTGGTCGCGTCGTGATCCTCGGTGCGACCGGCCGCAACGTCGGCGCCGGCATGTCCGGCGGCATCGCGTACATCCTCGACCTCGACCCGAGCGACGTGAACGGCGAGATGGTCGACCTCGACCCGCTCGACGACGACGACCGCGAGTTCCTGCGGACGACGATCGCGCGGCACGCCGAGGAGACCGGGTCGGCGGTGGCCGAGCGACTTCTCGCCCAGATCGCCGCCGACGAGGCCGCGGCGTTCGCGCGGTTCAGCAAGGTCATGCCGCGGGACTACAAGCGGGTTCTCGCCGCCGCGGCGGCGGCCGAGGCCGAAGGACTGACCGGCGACGACGTCGTCAAGCGTGTGATGGAGGCGTCCCATGGCTGACCCCCGCGGATTTCTCACCACGGGCCGGGAGGTCGCGAAGCGGCGTCCGGTGGAGGAGCGGCTGAACGACTGGCACGAGGTCTACCCCGAGGAGGGGCTGGGCCGCGCGCTGCTGCCGATCATCACCAAGCAGGCCGGGCGCTGCATGGACTGCGGCATCCCGTTCTGCCACTCCGGCTGCCCGCTGGGCAACCTGATCCCGGAGTGGAACGACCTGGTGTGGCGCGGTGACTGGCGCGAGGCCATCGAGCGCCTGCACGCGACCAACAACTTCCCGGAGTTCACCGGTCGGCTGTGCCCGGCGCCCTGCGAGCCGGCGTGCGTGCTCGGCATCAACCAGGAGCCGGTGACGATCAAGAACGTCGAGGTCTCGATCATCGACCGCGCCTGGTCGGACGGCCTCGTGACGCCGCAGCCGCCGGACCGGCTCTCGGCCAAGACCGTCGCGGTCATCGGCTCGGGCCCGGCCGGCCTCGCCGCCGCGCAGCAGCTCACCCGCGTCGGTCACACCGTGGCCGTCTACGAGCGCGCCGACCGCATCGGCGGCCTGCTCCGCTACGGCATCCCCGAGTTCAAGATGGAGAAGCGGTACCTGGACCGCCGCCTGCGCCAGATGAAGCAGGAGGGCACCAAGTTCCGTCCCGGCGTGAACGTCGGTGTGGACATCACCGCCGAGCAGTTGCAGGCGAAGTACGACGCGATCGTGATCGCCGTCGGCGCCACCGCGTGGCGGGACCTGCCGGTCCCGGGTCGCGAGCTGAACGGCATCTACCAGGCGATGGAGTACCTGCCCTGGGGCAACAAGGTCTGCGAGGGCGACCTCGAGCAGCCGCCGATCACCGCCGAGGGCAAGCACGTCGTCATCATCGGTGGAGGTGACACCGGCGCGGACTGCCTCGGCACCGCGCACCGGCAGAAGGCGCTCTCGGTCACGCAGCTGGAGATTCTGCCCCAGCCGCCGGAGGCCCGGCCGGAGAACCAGCCCTGGCCGACCTACCCGATGATCCTGCGCACCGCCTCCGCCCACGAGGAGGGTGGCGAGCGCGTGTACTCGGTCTCGACGAAGCGGTTCGTCGACGACGGGAACGGCAACGTTCAGGCGCTCGTCCTCTCCGAGGTTCAGTTCGTCGACGGCAAGCTCGAAGAGGTGCCCGGCACCGAGCGCGAGATCCCGGCCGACATCGTGTTCCTCGCGATGGGCTTCGTCGGTCCGGAGAAGGGCGAACTGCTCACCGGTCTCGGCGTCGAGTACGACGAGCGCGGCAACGTCCGCCGCGACGAGGACTACATGTCCTCCGTCGACGGTGTCTTCGTCGCGGGCGACGCCGGCCGCGGCCAGTCGCTCATCGTCTGGGCGATCGCGGAGGGCCGTGCGTGCGCGGCCGCGGTCGACCGTTTCCTCACCGGCAGCACCAATCTGCCGGCTCCGATCCCGCCCTCGGCGCGCCCGCTCGTCGTGTGATCTCCGTTGCGTACGGCCGACGGAGCCCCGTGATCACCGTCGGCCCTACGCCGGGGCTCTAGGGTCGGATTCATGCGTCGCGCGAAGATCATCTGCACCCTCGGACCGGCCACCGATTCCGCGGAGCAGATCCGGGCCCTCGTCGACGCCGGGATGGACATCGCCCGGCTGAACCTCAGTCACGGGTCCTACGACGAGCACGAGGCGCGGTACCACCGCGTACGTGCGGCCTCCGACGCCGCCGGCCGCGCGGTCGGCATCCTGGTCGACCTCCAGGGGCCGAAGATCCGCCTCGGCCGGTTCGCCGACGGTCCCGTCGAGCTCATCGCCGGTGCCCCGTTCACCATCACCACGCGCGACGTCCCCGGGAACGCGCAGATCGTCTCGACGACCTACCCGGGGCTGCCGCGCGACTGCGAGCCCGGCGACTCGATCCTCGTCGACGACGGGCGCATCAGCCTGCAGGTGCTGTCGACGACCGGGACCGACGTGCACACCGTCGTGGTCGACGGCGGCACGGTCAGCAACTCCAAGGGCCTGAACCTGCCGGGCGTCGCGGTCGGTGTGCCGGCGCTGTCGGAGAAGGACGTCGCGGACCTGCGCTGGGCCCTGCACCTGCGCGCGGACCTGATCGCGCTCTCCTTCGTCCGCGACGCGAAGGACGTCGAGCAGGTGCACGCGATCATGGACGAGGTCGGCGTCCGTCTGCCCGTCATCGCGAAGCTGGAGAAGCCGCAGGCTGTCGAGAATCTCGAGGAGATCATCGCGGCCTTCGACGGCGTCATGGTCGCCCGCGGTGACCTCGGCGTCGAGCTGCCGCTCGAGGACGTCCCGCTGGTGCAGAAGCACGCGATCCTCAGCACCCGCATCAAGGCGAAGCCGGTCATCGTCGCCACGCAGATGCTCGACTCGATGATCGACGAGCCGCGGCCCACCCGCGCCGAGACGTCCGACGTCGCGAACGCCGTGCTCGACGGCGCCGACGCGCTGATGCTCTCCGGCGAGACCAGCGTCGGGAAGCACGCGCTGACCGCGGTCCGCACGATGGCGCGGATCATCGAGGCCGTCGAGGAGGACACCCTCGCCCTCGGTCCGCCGCTGGGCCCGCCGATCACCCTCGGGGGAGCGATCGCGCGCGCGGCGACCGAGGTCGGCGAGGCCGCCGAGGCCAAGTACCTGGTCGCGTTCACGCAGTCCGGGCAGAGCGCGCGTCGCCTGGCCCGCTACCGCTCACCGATCCCGGTGCTCGCGTTCACCCCCGTGCCGGAGGTGCGCAACCAGCTCGCCCTGTCGTGGGGAGTGGAGACGTTCCTCGTGCCCGAGGTCCGTCACACCGACGAAATGGTCAAACAGGTCGACGCTACGCTGCTGCAACTGGGCCGCGTCGAGGTCGGCGATCGCATCGTCATCATCGCCGGTTCCCCGCCCGGGATCCCGGGCTCCACCAACGCCATGCGGGTGCACCGCATGGGCGACGCCGTGAATCTGGTCGTCCCCGCGTACGGGACCGACTAAGACGGCCGGCGGTCCTGCCGATCTGCCGATCTGACCGCCAATCACTCCACCTCCACCCACCAGAGCAAGGAGTTCTGCACGAATGCACCTCTGCACCTCCAGAACGCTCCGGTCGGCGGCGGCGTCGGCGGCTCTCGCCCTGACCCTCACGCTGACCGCCTGCGGTGACGACGACGATCCGAGTCCCGTCACGCAGTCCAGTACCACCCCATCCGCAGCCGCGAGCGCCGACGCCACGCCGGCCGGCGACCACCCGTTGGTCGGCACCTGCTACACCGCGTCGACCGCGGACGGTCCGGTTCGCACCAGCAAGGTCGACTGCTCCGCGCCGCACTCTGCCGAGGTGTTCGCGGTGATCCCGAACTCGGCGGAGGTCTCGACCGACCGGGCCGCCTTCCAGGACGCGAAGTCCGCCGAGCGGCAGGCCTGGGAGCTCTGGAGCGCGAAGGTGTGCGGCCTGGCGTTCCTGGAGGCGACCGGGACCACCGCGTGGGCCAAGGCGATCGGCCTCGACCCCGCCACCCAGTGGGTGCGCCCCACCTCCTGGGCCGGCACCATGACTCCCTCGCTGAGCACGGCGGACGAGTGGGCCGCCGGTGAGCGGCTGACGCTGTGCACGGCGCGCACGCAGGACGCGGTTGCCGGGATCTCGGCGGACGACCCGAAGGCTCCGCAGGTGCCGGGGACCTGGGTCCGCAAGATCGGGGCCGGGTCGCTGCCGTCGGCTCTCGGCGCCTGCGCGCTCTACGCCGAGCGAGGCCGGCCGATGGAGCCGGCGGGCTGCACGGACCCCCACTACGTGGAGTACGCGTTCGACTTCGACGCCGCGGACCTCTTCGACGAGGCCTTCATCACGGCGCTGGACCCGAAGCAGCTCAAGAGCGCGGAGTGGGACGCCCTCATCGCGGTCTGCGAGAAGGCCGAGGCGGCCGTGATCGGCCGTGAGCGCGACGAGGTCAAGCTCTTCCCGCTCGTCACCGTCGACACGTGGAACCAGACGGTCGGGGGCAAGCCGCTGCACACCGTCAGCTGCGTCGCCCAGGCCGAGGACCAGCAGACCTACGACCTCGCCTCCTCGGTGATCGGGGTCGGCAGCCGTGACATCAAGCTCGTGGAGGGATCCTGATCATGCGACGTTCCATTCATCTGTTCCGGCTGGCGTCGGTGACGTCGGCCCTCGCCCTGTCCCTGACGTTGTCGGCCTGCGGTGACGACGACGATCCGGATCCCGTCACGCAGTCCAGCGCGGCTCCGAGTGCGAGCGCGAGCGCCGCTTCGAGTGCCGCGGCCACGCCGGCCGGTGGTGACCACCCGCTCGTCGGTACCTGCTACACCGAGTCCAGCTCGAGCGGCCCGGTCCGCAGCAGCAAGGTCGACTGCGCGCAGCCGCACTCGGCCGAGGTGTTCGCGGTGATCCCGAACGCGGACGAGCTCTCCAAGATTCGCGACCTTTACAAGGACACCAACTCTCCCGAGCGCCAGGCCTGGCGGATCTGGGCCGAGAAGGCCTGCGGCCAGGCGTTCATGCGCGCGACCGGGACCACCGAGTGGGCGAAGGCGATCGGCCTCGACCCCGCCACCCAGTGGGTGCGGCCCACCTCGTGGACCGGCATCTGGACCTTCTCCCTGAGCACGGTGGACGAGTGGGCCGCCGGCGAGCGCGTGACCCTGTGCACGGCCCGCGCGGCGGACCTCTTCGCCGGGATCACGGCGGACGACCCGAAGGTTCCGCAGGTCGCCGGACCCTGGATCCAGAAGATCGGCGCCGGCCCGGTGCCGTCGGTCTACAACGCCTGCAAGGTCTACGTGGCCGAGGGCCAGCCGCTCAAGAACGCGCGCTGCGAGGACCCGCACTGGCTGGAGTACGCCTTCGACTTCGACGCCGCGGACGTCTTCGACGACGCGTTCATCCAGGGGCTGGACCCGAACAACGTCACCGACGAGCAGTGGAAGACCCTCGACGCGGTCTGCGCGAAGGCGGAGGCCGCCGTGCTCGGCCGCGAACGTGACGAGGTCCGCCTCACCGCGGACGTCTCCGAGGCGGTCTGGAACCAGAAGGTCTGGGGCCAGTCGCTGCACGCGGTCAGCTGCGTCATCCGTGCTGAGGACTCGGAGCACTACGACGTCGTGGGCTCGGTCGTCGGCATCGGCGACGGCGAGATCAAGCTCGCCAAGGTCGAGGACTAGGTCGCCGCGCCCGCAGTTCGGAACACCCGGGTGCCGCCGCTTCCGCGGCGGCACCCGGGCGTTCCCGCGTCAGCGGTGTGCCGGGAGCGGGATTCGAACCCGCACGTCCTTGTGGGGACAGATGGGTTTGAGCCATCCGCGTCTGCCATTCCGCCACCCCGGCCGGTGCGGAGCCAAGCCTAGAGGGCGGCTGCACCGCCGGGATCCGGGTCCTGCGCTTCGGTCGGCCGTCCCCTCCACGGTCACCGAGCACGCGTCGGCACCCTCGGGTGCTGCGAGCGAAGCCGGGCCGGAGACCGCGTCGGCGGACCCCGGCCACGGTGCGGCGCTGAACTCCCGACGGGCGGCGCGGGCCGCAGGGCGACGTGTGCTCATGAGGACGACCTCCGTGACGCAGTGCTATCCGTGACTACTGGTGCGTACTGGTGGGGCGGAGCGGTCCGAGGTTTTCTCGGGATAGCGGGCGGCGGCAATGGGATGCATCCATTCGGGGCGGATCGCCACGAAGCCGGACCGAGCCGGATCTCCCGGGTCGGAACCGTCGTGATCGGGACAGGTCCGGCGCACCCGGCGGCGGGCACTAGGCTCGGCCCGTGACCGATCCCAGCGCCGCGCCTCCCGTGGACAACAGCCGTCGCGTGGTCATCGCCGAGGACGAGGCCCTGATCCGCATGGACCTCAAGGAGATGCTCCAGGAGGAGGGCTTCGACGTCGTCGCCGAGGCCACCAACGGCCAGGAGGCCGTCGACCTCGTCGCGAAGCACGCCCCCGGCCTGGTCATCCTCGACGTCAAGATGCCGGTGATCGACGGCATCACCGCCGCCGAGCAGATCGTGGCCGCCCGCGGGGCCGCCGTCGTCATGCTGACCGCCTTCTCGCAGCGGGAACTGGTCGCCCGCGCCCGCGACGCCGGCGTCATGGCCTACGTCGTCAAGCCGTTCACGAAGAACGACCTGCTGCCGGCGATCGAGATGGCGGTCTCCCGGCACGCCGAGATCGTCGCGCTCGAGCAGGAGGTCTCCGGCCTCACCGAGCGACTGGAGATCCGCAAGCTCGTGGACCGCGCGAAGGGCGCCCTGCAGACGAAGTACGGGCTGAGCGAGCCCGAGGCCTTCCGGTGGATCCAGAAGGCGTCGATGGACCGTCGGATGACCATGAAAGAGGTCGCCGAGGTGATCATCGAGGACTTCGCGTCCCAGCCCACCGTGACCCCCGAGGGCTAGTCCGGCGCGCACCGTCCCGCCCTCCGGGTGAGGACCCCCCGTGGCCCCCGCCACGGCCGTACCGCCCAAAACGGGCGAATGTCGCAGTACAAGATCACGAACCGGACACGGCTTGATCTGACCTGCCGCAAGTGACCCAGGGCGCTGCCCTCACTCCACTAAGTTCCGAGCCACAACGCCGTGCCTCACCAACGCGAAGGACGCTCGCCTTCGCGGTCGGAGCGGCGAACTGGTTGAGAAGGAGAAGTTCCCCATGGCACGTGCCTTCCCCGCCGCCAAGGCGCTCGCGCTGGTGGCCGCGGCCGCCCTCGCGCTCTCCGCCTGTGGCGACGATGACGACGACGAGGCGACCTCGGACCCGACCACCAGCGCCTCGACCAAGGTCAACACCGGCAACGGCGTGCTGAAGATCGGCACGCTCCTGCCCGAGACCGGCAGCCTGCAGATCCTGGGCCCGCCGGAGATCGCGGCCGTGAAGCTCGCGATCCAGGACATCAACGCCGCCGGCGGCGTGCTCGGCAAGAACGTCGAGCTCGAGCAGGCCGACTCCGGTGACACCTCGACGGACATCGCGTCGCAGTCGGTGAACCGCCTGCTCGACGCGGGTGTCGACGCCATCGTCGGTGCCGCGTCCTCCTCGGTGACGCTCAAGGTCATCGACCGCATCACCGGCAGCGGGGTCCTCCAGATCTCGCCGGCCAACACCTCGACGACCCTGACCGACTACCCGGACAAGGGCCTGTACTTCCGTACCGCGCCCTCGGACGTCTACCAGGGCCGCGTCGTGGGCCAGACCGCGCTGGACGACGGCGCGGAGAGCCTGGCCATCCTCGCCCTGCAGGACGCGTACGGCACCAGCCTCGCGGACCAGGCCGAGAAGGCGTTCAAGGACGGTGGCGGCGAGGTCGTCGCCAAGAAGATCTACGACCCGAAGGCCAGCGAGTTCGCGGCCGAGGTCGGCCAGATCAAGTCGGCGGACCCCGACGCGATCGCGCTGATCGGCTTCGAGGAGTCCAGCAAGATCATCGACGAGATGGTCAAGCAGGGCCTCCTGCCGCTGAAGTCCGGCAAGACCATGTACATGGTCGACGGCAACATGTCGAACGCCAGCTACGCGAACATGACCAAGGGCACGATGGAGGGTGTCAAGGGCACCATCCCGGGCTCGAAGCCGCAGGACGACTTCGTCACCAAGCTCAAGTCCTTCGACTCCAGCCTGAAGGACTACAGCTACGCGGGCGAGGCCTACGACGCCGTTGTCCTCGTCGCGCTCGCGGCCGAGGCGGCCAACAGCGACGCGGGTGTCGACATCGCCAAGAAGATGGTCGAGGTCTCCTCGGGCGGCGAGAAGTGCGGCACGTTCGCCGACTGCGTCAAGCTCCTGCAGGAGGGCAAGGACATCGACTACGACGGCCAGTCCGGTCGCGTCGAGTTCGACTCCAACGGCAACCCGACCGTGGCCTCGATGGGTATCTACCAGTACGGCAACGACAACCAGTACAAGGCGCTCAAGTTCGTGACCGGCCCGATCGCCGGTGGCGCAACGACGACCGAGTCGGCCGGCAGCGGCAGCTCGTCGGACGCCTCGGCCTCGCCGTCCCCGAGCGCGACCAGCGGGAGCGAGAGCTCCAGCGGTTCGGCCTCCGAGGCGGACGAGGAGGAGTCGGCGTCGCCCAGCGCGACCTCGACCCCGTAACACCGACGACGAAGGGCCCCACCGCGAGGTGGGGCCCTTTGTCGTGGTGCGGGACCGCGGAACTACGGAACTGCGGAACTACGGAAGGCCGGAACGGCTGACGGAGGGTCAGGCCTTGGCGAGGGTGCCGAGGTAGAGCTCGATGACCTTCGGGTCGTTGATCAAGGCCTTGCCGGTCCCGGTGTAGGCGTTGCGGCCCTGGTCGAGGACGTACCCGCGGTGGCAGATCTGCAGGCAGCGGCGGGCGTTCTGCTCGACCATGACGACCGTGACGCCGGTGCGGTTGATCTGCTTGGTCCGGATGAAGACCTCGTCCTGCAGGGCGGGGGAGAGGCCGGCCGACGGCTCGTCGAGGAGCAGGACCGACGGCTCGAGCATCAGCGCCCGGCCCATCGCGACCATCTGACGCTCACCGCCGGACAGCGAGCCCGCCCGCTGGTTCTTGCGGGCGCCGAGGGTGGGGAAGAGGTCGCACACGTAGGCGAAGCGCTCCTTGAAGCGCTTGGGCTGCTGGAACACCCCCATCTGGAGGTTCTCCTCGATGGTCAGGTTCCCGAAGACGTTGTTCGTCTGCGGCACGAACCCGACCCCGCGGGACACGAGCTTGTTCGCCTTGAAGCCGGTGATGTCCTCCCCGCGCAGCGTCACGGCGCCCGAGCGCACCGGCACGAGGCCGAACAGCGCCTTGAGCAGCGTCGACTTGCCGGCGCCGTTCGGGCCGATGATCGCGACGAGTTCCCCGGGTGCGGCGTAGAGGTCGCAGCCGTTGAGGATGTCGACGCCCGGCACGTACCCGGCGACGAGGCTCGACGCCTGCAGCAGGGCCTCGGGGGCCGGCTGGGCGGGTTGGGCCGGGGGAACGGCGGGCGGAGTCTGCTCGGTCACGGCGCAGCGCCTCCTTCGGTGGACGGGTCCGCGGCGCCCAGGTGGGAGATCTCCTCGGCGAGTTCGGCCTCGGCCTCGACGAGGCGGGCCTCTTCCTCCTCCTCCGACAGCGGTGCGTCGTGGTGGGAGCCGAGGTAGGCGTCGATGACGCGGTCGTCGGACATCACCGACGCGGGCGGGCCCTCCGCGATGACCTGACCCTGCGCCATGACGACGACCCAGTCCGCGATGTGGCGGACGACGTCCATGTCGTGCTCGACGAACACGACCGTCATGCCGTCGTCGCGCAGGCTCTGCACGTGGCCGAGCAGCGACTGGGTCAGGGCCGGGTTCACGCCGGCCATCGGCTCGTCGAGCATGACCAGCCGCGGTGAACTCATCAGCGCGCGGGCCATCTCGAGCAGCTTGCGCTGGCCGCCGGAGAGGCTGCCCGCGAAGTCGCCGGCCTTGTCGGCGAGCTTGAACCGCTCCAGCAGCTCCATGGAGCGGGCGGTGACGGCCGCCTCCTGCCGCTTCCACAGCGGCGGCACCACGGCGGCCCACAGGGCCTCACCGCGCTGCTGGGGCGCGCCGAGGCGCATGTTGTCGAGGACGGTGAGCTTCGACAGGGCCTTGGTGAGCTGGAACGTACGGACCATTCCGCGGCGGGCCACCCGGTGCGGGGGCAGGCCGCTGACGACGCGGCCCTCGAAGGTCCACGCGCCGGCCTCGGGCCGGTCGAAGCCCGTCAGGAGGTTGAAGAACGTCGTCTTCCCGGCGCCGTTGGGGCCGATCAGTGCGGTGATCGAGTGCCGCTGGATCTCGACGTGGTTGACGTCGACCGCGACCAGGCCACCGAAGCGGCGCACGACGGCGTCGGCGACCAGGATCGGGTCCGGCTTCGCGGCTCCGGGTTCGGGCGCCGTGCCGGCCAGCGCGTCGAGCGCGACCGCGTGGTGCTCGGAGATGCCGCGGCGCTGGTCGACCGGCGCGGGCACCGCAGCCGCGATCGGTGCGGCGACCGGGTCCTCGATCGGCGCGGCGACCGGGTCCGGGTCGCGGAGGAAGTCCCAGTCGGAACCGGGCGGCGGGAAGTCCTGGGCGTCATCGGGCATCGAGCGCGATCTCCTTCCGGTCGCCGAAGATGCCCTGCGGGCGGAAGCACAGCATCAGGACCAGGCCCAGGCCGACGAGCATGAAGCGGACCTGCCCGACCTGGTTGGGGTTCATGATCGACTCGGAGATGTGGTCGTTCGCGATCGCCTCGCGGAGGAAGTTGTCGGTGAAGGAGAGCAGCGACCAGAAGATGACCGCCCCGACGACCGGACCGAACACCCGCGCGGCACCGCCGAGGATCAGCGCGGTGTAGAGGAAGAACGTCGTCTCCGAGCCGTAGAGGTCCGGGGCGACCGAGCCCTGGCCGAGCGCCGCGATGAAGCCGCCGAGCGCACCGATGACGCCGCCGAGGACGAGGGCCTGCATCTTGTACGCGTAGACGTTCTTGCCGAGGCTGCGCACGGCGTCCTCGTCCTCACGGATGGCCTTGAGCACGCGGCCCCAGGGACTGCGCATCAGCAGCCAGACGAGCAGGCAGCAGATCATCACCAGGGCCCAGCCGACGGTGAGCACCCACGTGTCGCGAGCACTGAACTCGATGCCGAGCAGGCCGTACTGCTTGCCCTCGGTGTAGGGGTTCAGGTCGAAGAACTCCGCCGAGTACTGCTGCAGACCGTCGGTGCCGCCGAACTTGTCCTCGAGCGCGACCGAACGCACGATCAAGCGGATGATCTCGGCCGCGGCGATCGTCACGATCGCCAGATAGTCCGCGCGTAGTCGAAGTGTCGGTATGCCGAGCAGGATCGCGAGCACGACCGACAGGCCCAGACCGATCGCGAGCGCGAGCCAGAAGTTGAGCCCGTACGTGGCGACGGAGACCGCCAGGCCGTACGCGCCCATGGCCATGAACGCGGACTGGCCGAAGTTGAGCAGCCCGGCGTAGCCGAAGTGGATGTTGAGCCCGATCGCGGCGAGCGCGAAGTACACGCCGTCGATGCCGAGCCCGGACTCGATGGCGTTGGAGAAGATGCGGCCCCAGTCCATCTCAACCGATCCTTTCCCGGCGGCCGAGGATGCCTTGCGGGCGCACGAGCAGGATCACGATCAGGACGCCGAGGGCGCCGACGTTCTTCAGCTCCGGGGACACCCAGATCGTCGACAGCTGGATGAACAGCCCGATGATCAGGCTGCCGAGCACCGCGCCGGTCGCCGACCCGAGACCGCCGAGGGTCACCGCGGCGAACATCAGCAGCAGGATGTTGAAGCCGAGCGCGAAGTTCACCTGCTGCGCGAGACCGAGCAGGATGCCGGCGAGCGCGGCCATCGCGGCGCCGACGGCCCACACGATGCGGATGACGCGGTCCACGTCGATGCCCGACGCCGCCGCGAGCGACGGGTTGTCGGAGACGGCCCGGGTGGCCTTGCCCAGCCGCGTGCCCATCAGTGCCCAGAGCACGAGGATCAGGGCGACCGCCGCGATGCCCATGCTCCAGTAGTCGCGGGGCGCGAGGGCGAAGCCGAGGTTGAGTGGCTCGCGCGCCGGCTGGGTGCGGTAGTCGTCGTACGAGGAGAACCCGCCGCCGAACAGGTACTGGTAGACGTACCGGACCAGCAGCGCGAGACCGATCGAGACGATCATCATCGCGAGCAGACCGGTCTTGCGTTTACGGAGCTGTCCCCAGAACAGCGCGTCCTGGGCCCCGCCGGCCACGCCGCACACGAGGACCGTCAGCGCCCCGGCCAGCAGCAGCTGGATGCCGAGCTCGACGTTGAACCAGTACGCCACCATCGCGCCGAGCGTCACGAGCTCGCCGTGGGAGAAGTTGACGAGCCCGGTCGTGCCGTAGATCAGGGACAGTCCGACCGCCGCGAGCGCGAGGATCAGTCCGAACCGCAGCCCCTCGGCGGTGAGCTGCACCCAGCGGATCGTGTCGGACTTCGCGACGGCCCGGCCCTCGCCGAGCGGGAACAGCTGCGGCGCCTCCTGCCCCCCGACGATCGAGCGGGTGATGCTCGTGTTGTCCGGGTTCCGCAGGGCGACGTCCTCGGGCAGCGTCTCGGTGTCGAGCGTCACCGTGTACTCGCCGGGGCCGGGCAGGGGGACCGCCCAGTTGCCCTCGCCGTCACTGCGCGCCTCGCCGACCTGGTTGCCGGCGGGGTCGGTGACGTAGATGCGCACGTCGGCGACGGCGGCGTCGCCGTTGCGAAGTCGCCCGTGGACGTCCTCGCCCTCGGCCGCCGCGGGGCTCGCGAGGAGCGGGACGGCCAGGAGGGCGAGCACGAACGCCGCCAGCACGCCGGCCAGCCTGCGGAACACCGTCCCGCCTCCCTGGGGTCGTCGGTCGCGTTTTGTCGGAGTCGATCATGCCCGGCCGAGGCGGGCGGGGGGCCGGAATCGTCGGAGGCGCGCGGTAGGTTCGCACGGTGAGTGACCACATTCCCGGCCAAATCCCCGGTCAAGGCGCCGGAAACGGACGTGCTGGCCGGTTGCTGCTGCTGGACGGACATTCCCTCGCGTACCGGGCGTTCTACGCGCTGCCGGTCGAGAACTTCTCCACGACGACGGGGTCGCCGACCAACGCGGTCTACGGCTTCACCTCGATGCTGATCAACACGCTGCGCGACGAGGCGCCCACGCACCTGGCCGTGTGCTTCGACATCTCGCGCGCGACCTTCCGCAGCGAGGCCTTCCCCGAGTACAAGGCGAACCGCACCTCGACGCCCGACGAGTTCCGGCCCCAGGTCAGCCTGATCCGCGAGGTCCTCGACGCGCTGAAGATCCCGGTCGTGACCGCGGAGGGCTACGAGGCCGACGACGTCATCGCCACGCTCGCCGTCCAGGCCGAGGCGGAGAACTTCGAGGTTCTGATCCTCACCGGCGACCGGGACTCGTTCCAGCTCGTCTCCGACCATGTCACGGTGCTCTACCCCAAGCGGGGGGTGTCCGAGCTCTCGCGCATGGACCCGGCCGCGGTGGAGGAGCGGTACGGCCTGACCCCGGTGCAGTACCCGGACTTCGCCGCGCTGCGCGGTGACCCGTCGGACAACCTGCCGTCGATCCCGTCGGTGGGGGAGAAGACCGCCGCGAAGTGGATCCGCGAGTTCGGTTCGCTGGCCGAGCTGATCAACCGCGCCGACGAGGTCAAGGGCAAGGCCGGCGACGCCCTGCGCGCGCACCTCACGCAGGTCATGACGAACAGCCAGCTCACGCAGCTGGTCCGCGACGTCCCGCTCGACGTGCGGCCGGCCGACCTCGCGCTGCAGAACTGGGACCGCGACGAGGTCCACCGCGTCTTCGACACCCTGCAGTTCCGGGTGCTGCGCGAGCGGCTCTGGGCGACGTTGGAGTCGGCCGAGCCCGAGGCCGAAGCGGGCTTCGAGGTGGCCGGCGAGGTGCTCGCCGCCGGGGAGCTCGCCGAGTGGCTGGCCGAGCACGCCGCCGGTGAGGGCCGCACCGGCGTCGACGTCACCGGCACGTGGGGCCGGGGGACCGGGACGCTGACCGGCATCGCCCTCGCGGCCGCTGACGGCACCGCCTGCTTCCTCGACCCGGCGACGATCTCGCCGGAGGACGACGCCGCGCTCGCGGCCTGGCTCGCCGACCCCACGCGCTCGAAGGCGCTGCACGACGCGAAGGGTCCGATGCTCGCGTTCGCGGCGCACGGGTGGACGCTCGCCGGGGTCACCTCCGACACGGCGCTGTCGGCGTACCTCGCCCTGCCCGGGCAGCGGTCGTTCGAGCTCTCCGACCTCGCGCTGCGGTTCCTGCACCGCGAGCTGCGCAACGACAGCGCCGACGACGGTCAGCTCTCCTTCGACGGGGGCGACGAGGAGGCCGCGGCGAACGCGGCGATGGTCCGCGCGCGGGCCGTCATCGACCTCGCCGAGCATCTCGACGGCGAGCTGACCGCCCGCGGGGGCGCGATGCTGCTGGCGGAGGTGGAGCTCCCGCTGGTCGGCGTGCTCGCGGAGATGGAGCGCATCGGCATCGCGGCCGACGCCGAGTACCTCGCGCACCTGTCCGCCCACTTCGGCGGCGAGGTCAAGGCCGCCGAGCAGGCCGCGTACGCCGCGATCGGGCACGAGGTGAACCTCGGCTCCCCGAAGCAGCTGCAGGTCGTGCTGTTCGAGGAACTCGCGCTGCCGAAGACCAAGCGCATCAAGACCGGCTACACGACCGACGCCGACGCGCTCGCCGACCTCTACGCGAAGACCGAGCACCCCTTCCTCGAGGCGCTGCTGCGGCACCGCGACGTGACGCGGCTGAAGTCGACGGTCGACGGCCTGATCCCGATGCTCGACGACCACCACCGCATCCACACGACGTTCAACCAGATGATCGCCGCGACCGGGCGGCTGTCCTCGACCGACCCGAATCTGCAGAACATCCCGATCCGTACCGAGGAGGGCCGGCGCATCCGCACCGCCTTCGTCGTCGGCGAGGGTTACGAAGCGCTGATGACCGCGGACTACAGCCAGATCGAGATGCGGATCATGGCGCACCTCTCCGCGGACGAGGGCCTGCAGGAGGCGTTCGCCTCCGGCGAGGACCTGCACACGACCGTCGCGTCCCGCGTCTTCGGCGTCCCCGCCGACGGCGTCACCGGGGAGATGCGCGCGAAGATCAAGGCGATGTCCTACGGCCTCGCGTACGGCCTGTCGCCGTTCGGCCTGTCCAAGCAGCTCAACATCTCGACCGACGAGGCGCGCGAGCTGATGGACGAGTACTTCGAGCGCTTCGGGGGCGTCCGCGACTACCTGCGCGCCGTCGTCGACCAGGCCCGCATGGAGGGGTACACCTCCACGATCCTCGGCCGCCGGCGCTACCTGCCCGACCTCACCAGCGACAACCGGCAGCGGCGCGAGATGGCGGAGCGCATGGCGCTCAACGCCCCGATCCAGGGCTCGGCCGCGGACATCATCAAGGTCGCGATGCTCGGCGTCGCCGACGCCCTCGCCTCCGCCGGGATGAAGTCGCGCATGCTCCTGCAGGTCCACGACGAACTCGTCCTCGAGGTCGCGCCGGGCGAGCAGGAGGCCCTCGAGGCCCTCGTGCGCGAGCAGATGGGCGCGGCCTACCCACTCTCCGTCGCCCTCGACGTCTCCGTCGGCACCGGCCGCACCTGGCACGACGCCGGCCACTGACCGACCCCCTGCACTGGAGATGACATCTCCAGTGGGTTCGGCCTACTGCAGTGGAGATGACATCTCCAGTGGGTTCGGGCTTGTGCAGTGGAGATGACATCTCCAGTGGGTTCGGCCTACTGCAGTGGAGATGACATCTCCAGTGCAGTAGGGGTGTCACCCTTTCCGGCGCCAAAAGGGGTGTCACCCCCGGTGGTGGGGGCGGGACCGCTGTGAATCGCGCGACAGGGGTCAAGAGTCGCGGCGGAGGCGCCGATAGAGCGCGTGATGGGCCGGCACAGTGCACCGAAGAACTCACGGGGACGGAAGAAGCCTCCGGCTGCCCCGGACGTCGCGCGTTCGGGCGCACGTCCGCACAAGCGCGACTCCGGAACCGGTGCGACCTCGATGGTCGCGGCCGCGGCCGCGGTGTCCTCCGCGATCCTCGGGACCGTCACGGTCGTCCCCGGCACCGGGGAGGGCGGGGGCGAGTCGGTCTTCATGGCCTCGACCAGGGCGGACGGGAACGTCCTGCACGGCATCTCGGCCAGCGACCTGCTGCCCTACGTGCCGCTGCAGCCCTACGACGTCGAGGTGCCGCGGCCGGTGCCCGGGCCCGACCTGTTCGAGCTGCTCAACCTCAACGCCCCCGTCGCGGACGACCTGCCCGCGCCGCTGATCACCACGCCCGGCTCGAAGGCGATCCCGGCGCGAGTGCTCGCCGCGTACCAGGCGGCGGCGCGGATCATGCGCCAGGAGCGGCCGGACTGCCACATCTCCTGGCCGATCCTCGCCGGCATCGGACGCATCGAGTCCGGCCACGCGCGGGGCGGTGAGGTCGACGCCAAGGGCACCACGCTGCGCCCCATCGTCGGGCCGGCGCTGACCGGCGAGGGAAACTTCGCGCTGATCCGCGACACCGACGGCGGGAAGCTCGACGGCGACAAGGTCTACGACCGCGCCGTCGGCCCGATGCAGTTCCTCCCGGGCACCTGGGCCGGCCTCGGCCGCGACGGCAACGGCGACGGCAAGGCCGACCCGCACAACATCGCCGACGCGGCCCTCGCCGCCGCGACCTACCTCTGCCTCGGCGGGGGAGACCTGCGCGACCGCGAGGACCTCCTCGCCGCCGTGTTCCGCTACAACCGCTCGTGGGACTACGTCTCGCACGTCCTCGCCTGGGCCGGCGTCTACGCCAAGTCCGGTGCGAAGCCCGGCAAGGGCGGCACCGGCAGCGGGCCGGCGGCGCCGACCACCCCGAAGCCGGCGCCGAAGCCCACGCCGGCCGCTCCCGCTCCGGTCCCCAGCCCGGAGCCGAACCCGGTGCCCAGCCCGGTGCCCAGCCCGGTGCCCAGCCCGGTGCCCAGCCCGGTGCCCAGCCCCGAGCCCAGCCCGCAGCCGACGGACCCCACCACGAACCCGACTCCCGAGCCGACGCCGGCTCCGACGACCGCCACGGTCGGCGGCCGGGTGTTCCTCGACGCGGACGGCTGGACCGAGACCGACACCGTCGACGACGCGGACGACACCCCCGTCGTCGGAGCGACCGTGCGGATCTTTGGCACCTCGACCGCCGGCGACGCGGTCGACCTGACCGTCGAGACCGACGCCGCAGGCCGGTTCCTGCTCTCCGGTCTCACGCCCGGCACCTACTCGGTGCGGCTCGCGACGCTACCGGGCGGGCTGCGGCCGCTCGGGGTCCTCGCGGCGACCGGCTGGCTCCTCGGCGGCCAGGGCCTCGAGAGCGTCGACGTCGCCGCCGGGAACTCCGTCGCGGTCGGCTTCTTCGCCGAGCCCGACGCCTGAGCCGACACTCAGCGTCCGCCGCTCGGACACCAGCCCGGCGAGCGACAGCGTCGCCGCGGCCGCGCACACGCTGAGCACGATCGCGGGCACCGAGTCGTTGGCGACCAGCTGGACCGTGAGAATCAGCCCCACGAGCACCGCGGCCACGCGCAACCCCGCCCGCGGGTCGCCCAGCGCGAGCCGGGCGTAGACCAGCAGCTGCGCGACCGCGAACAACGACCCGGCCAGCGCGAACAGCGGCACGTCGTCGCCCAGCTCGGCGTAGGAGTTGCCGCCGATCAGGTCGACGACGAACCCGGGCACCAGTGCCGTCCCGAGCGTCAGCAACGCCCCCGACGCCGCGACCAGGGCCAGCGAGACCCGCATCGCGCCGCCGCGGCGGGTCTCGTCGACGAGCATCGGGTACGCCAGCACCGCGATGAAGGCGGGGAACCAGAACGCCCCCTTCGCGACGACCGCCCCGAGCGCGTACAGCCCGGCCTCGTAGCCGTCGAGCTGGTGCCGCGCGAGCAGCACGTCGACGTTCGTCAACGCGAAGAAGGAGAACAGCGCCCCCGCGGCGACGGCGAACTCCCGCGCGGCACCCGGCTCGGGAACGCCGGAGACCGCGTGCTGGGCCGGCGCGATCCGGGCCGCGACGACCGCCGCGACGCTCGCGCCCACCAGGGCGCCGACCAGCCCGGCGGTCATCGTGTCGCGCACCGCGAGCCCGACGAGCGTGCCGCCGAGTCGCCCGGTGGCGACGACGATGTAGAGGACCGCGAGCGCCCCGAACCGCTCGGTGCCCTGGGCCAGGCCGAACCGGGCGCCGACGAGCGTGAGCGGGAACAGCGACGCCGCGACCAGGAGCACCTGCGTCGCGTCGAGGTGGAGGAACGCCGAGAACGCGGGCGCGGCCACGGCCAGGCCGGCGGCGATCAGGAACGCGACGCGGCGGCCGAGCGCGAGCAGCGCCGGGGCGGCGGCCGGGCCGTCGGTCGCCAGGCGGCGGGCGGTCACCGACTGCAGGGCCAACGAGCCGACGTACGAGACGAGCACGATGCCCATCAGCGACGCGAACGCGCCGAACTCGTCCGGCCCGAGCACGCGGGACGCGACGACGTTGAGCGCGTAGCCGAACGCGTTCGAGACCGCGAGGCCCGCAGCGAGCAGGGCGCCGCCGCGGACGACACCCGGTCCCGCCGCGGAGCTCACGCCGGCTCGCCCGGGCCGGGCTTGGTGCAGCAGAAGATCGCCGTGCCCGGGATCAGGCGGCCGCGCAGTGGGCTCCACCCGCCCCACACACGCTCGTGCCCGTCCGGCCACTCCGGCTCGACCAGGTCGACGAGGGTCAGACCGGCGCCGACGATCTCGCGGACGCGGTCCCCGAGCGTCCGGTGGTGCTCGGCGTAGACCGGGCGGCCGTTCGTTCCCGTCTCCACGTAGGGGCGGCGGTCGAAGTAGGAGTCGCGGACGACCAGCCCGTCCGGTCCGGGGTCGTCGGGCAGGGCCCAGCGGATCGGGTGCGTCACCGAGAACACCCAGCGCCCGCCCGGGCGCAGCACGCGCGCGACCTCCCGCATCACCCGCGCCGAGTCCGCGACGAAGGGGAGCGCCCCGTACGCCGAGCAGGCCAGGTCGAACGAGGCGTCCGCGAAGGGCAGCGCCCCGGCGTCGGCCTGCACGACCGGCACGCTCACCCCGGTCCGGCGGTCGAGAGCGCGGGAGTGCCGCAGCTGCTCGATCGACAGGTCCAGCGCGGCGACCTGCGCGCCGGCGCCGACCAGCCAGCGGGCGCACTGCGCCGCGCCGCAGCCGATCTCCAGCACGCGGCGGCCGGCCACCGGGCCCAGCAGGCCCGCGGTCGCCTCGGACAGGCCCTCCGGGCCCCAGACGAACTCGGCGTCGCCGAGGAACGCCCCGTGCTCGGCCTGGTACTCGGCGGCCACCCGGTCCCACCAGCCCCGATTGGCCCAGCGTGAGGCCGGTTCGTCACAGTCCGTGCGCCCCACGGAGGCCACCTCGGGCCCGGCCGGCCCCGGGGCGAGGCCGGAGTCGTGGGTCATTCGGCTCCTCGACGTAGGTGCGCCGGTACCGCCCGACACGGGGCGTGATTGACCGGCTTTCCGGCGAAGACGTATTCTGGCAGGCGCGGTGTGGGCTCGTGCGCTCCGGACGTAGGGAGAGCACGCCCGTTGGTCGTTCCGGTTGTAGTTCTTTGGTTGCGCTTCACGTCGTCGCGTAGACAGGGGATTGGCGAGCGGTAGTCGGCAGCGGGAGTCGTCCGCTCGCAGACCACCCGACCAATTATCCGTATCCGGAGCAACCCACCACATGACGAGCACCGTCGAGGCCAACCCCGCACTGCACACCCCGCCCCAGGTCGCGGTCAACGACATCGGTTCGGCTGAGGACTTCCTCGCCGCGATCGACGAGACCATCAAGTACTTCAACGATGGCGACATCGTCGAAGGCGTCATCGTCAAGGTCGACCGGGACGAGGTTCTCCTCGACATCGGTTACAAGACCGAGGGCGTCATCCCCTCCCGCGAACTCTCCATCAAGCACGACGTCGACCCCTCCGAGGTCGTTTCCGTCGGCGATGAGATCGAGGCCCTGGTTCTCCAGAAGGAGGACAAGGAAGGCCGCTTGATCCTGTCCAAGAAGCGCGCCCAGTACGAGCGCGCCTGGGGCACGATCGAGAAGATCAAGGAGGAGGACGGCATCGTCACCGGCACGGTGATCGAGGTCGTCAAGGGTGGTCTCATCCTGGACATCGGCCTCCGTGGCTTCCTCCCCGCCTCGCTGGTGGAGATGCGCCGCGTCCGCGACCTGCAGCCGTACGTCGGCAAGGAGCTCGAGGCCAAGATCATCGAGCTGGACAAGAACCGCAACAACGTGGTCCTGTCCCGCCGCGCCTGGCTCGAGCAGACCCAGTCCGAGGTCCGCCAGACGTTCCTGACGACCCTTCAGAAGGGCCAGGTCCGTTCCGGTGTCGTCTCGTCGATCGTCAACTTCGGTGCGTTCGTCGACCTCGGCGGCGTCGACGGTCTGGTGCACGTTTCCGAGCTGTCCTGGAAGCACATCGACCACCCCTCCGAGGTTGTCGAGGTGGGCCAAGAGGTCACGGTCGAGGTCCTCGACGTCGACATGGACCGCGAGCGCGTCTCCCTGTCGCTGAAGGCGACCCAGGAAGACCCGTGGCAGCAGTTCGCGCGCACCCACGCGATCGGTCAGGTCGTCCCGGGTCGCGTCACCAAGCTCGTTCCGTTCGGTGCGTTCGTCCGCGTCGACGAGGGCATCGAGGGTCTGGTCCACATCTCGGAGCTGGCCGAGCGCCACGTCGAGATCCCGGAGCAGGTCGTCCAGGTCGGCGACGAGATCTTCGTCAAGGTCATCGACATCGACCTCGAGCGTCGCCGCATCTCGCTCTCGCTGAAGCAGGCGAACGAGAACGCCGGTGCGATCGGCGACGACGAGCACTTCGACCCGGCCCAGTACGGCATGCCGGCCGAGTACGACGAGCAGGGCAACTACGTCTACCCCGAGGGCTTCGACCCGGAGACCAACGAGTGGCTCCCCGGCCACGAGGCGGCCCGCGAGAAGTGGGAGGCGCAGTACGCCGAGGCGCGTGCGCGCTTCGAGGCGCACCGCAAGCAGATGCGTGCGGCGGCCGAGGCGGACGCCGAGGCCGGCGCCGCGGCGTCGGCTCCGTCGAGCTACTCCTCGGAGGGCGCGTCCGACAGCGACGGCGGCACCCTCGCCTCCGACGAGGCGCTCGCCGCGCTGCGCGAGAAGCTCACCGGCCGTTCGTAACTGATCGATCGTCAGGGGACCCCGTCCGAGTCATTCGGGCGGGGTCCTCGGCTGTTCTGGGAGGATCGCGGTCGTGTTGATCGGACTGACCGGGGGCATCGGCTCCGGCAAGACAACCGTCTCCGACCTGCTCGGGGAGTGGGGCGCGGTGATCGTCGACGCCGACGTCATCGCGCGTGAGGTGGTGGCCTCCGGGACACCCGGGTTGGCGGCCGTCGCCGAGGCGTTCGGGCCCGAGGTGATCGGGCCCGACGGCGGACTGGACCGCGAACGCGTGGCCGCGATCGTCTTCAACGACCCGGCGGCGCGGGCGACGCTGAACGGCATCGTCCATCCGCTGGTGCGGGCGCGGTCGAAGGAACTGACCGAAGCCGCGCCGGCCGGCTCGATCGTCGTCCAGGCCATTCCGTTGCTCGCCGAGACCGGTCAGCGCGGCAACTTCGACCTCGTCGTCGTCGTGGACGTCGACCCGGAGGTCGCGGTGCAGCGGCTGGTCACGTGGCGCGGCATGTCCGAGGCCGATGCGCGGGCCCGCATCGCGGCCCAGGCCTCCCGGGAACAACGGCTCGCGATCGCCGACGTCGTCCTCGACAACTCCGGCGACCGCGAGCACCTCGAGGCTCAGGTCGAGCAGCTCTGGACGGAGCTCCAGCGCCGGTCAGCGCCCCAGTAGGGGGTCAGGAGCGCCCGCCCACCAGTTCGGCGGGGGAGTCGTCCCACGCCGGGACGACCATCGTGCCGCCGTCGTACTCGGCCTCGGGGCGGGTGATCAGGTACGGGGTGCGGACCTCGGTCTCGCGGACCGTGCCGATCAGCACCAGTCCCGCGACCTTGTCCTTGGTGCCGCACCGCTCGAGCAGGTCGGCGGTGTGCTTGGCGGCGCCGCGGTCGGTCCGGCCCGCCTTCGCCACGATCAGCACCGCGTCCGCGATCTCCAGGGCGTCGAGCGCGTCACCGGCGCACGCCAGCGGCTCGGAGTCGATGACGACCACGTCGACGAGCCGCCGCGCGACGGTGACCACCTGCGGCAGTGCGCTGGCCAGCTGGCCCGGCTCACGGCCGCCGCGCGTGCCGATGGAGAGCACGAGGACGCCCGGGGTCTCGGTCTGCTGCACGACCTCCGCGAGCCGTGCGCCGGGGTCGGCGGCGGCGAGCAGGTCGGACAGGCCGGTGTTGGGCTGGATGCCCACGCCGTAGTGCGCGGTGGGGTGCCCGAAGTCGCAGTCGACGAGCAGCACCCGGCGGCCCGACTCGGCCAGCGCCGCCGCCAGGTTGCGGGCGACGCTGGAGCGCCCGTCCCCGCGGTTCGGCGACGTCACCGCGATGACCCGCGGCGCGGCCTCACCCTGCTTGCCGCGGTTGAGCACCGCACAGCGCAGCACGCGGTAGGCCTCGGCGACCGTGCCGGTGGGCCGGGCCAGGAACGCGACGTAGCCGGCGTAGCGCGCGCGGGCCCGCGTGCGGGGGATCTCGACGAGCACCGAGCTGGAGTACGCCCGCTCGACCGCCCGCCGGTCGTGCAGGCGGCCGTCGCGGCCCGGCGCGATCGTGCCGGCGATCAGGACGCCGAGGACGAGCCCGGCGAGGCCGCCGAGAGCGCCCCGCTCGTACGGGTCGGATGGGACGCGCTCGGTCGTGCGCGGGGCCGCGACCGGGGTGCCGATCGGGCGCAGCGAGATGCCGGTGGTGGCGGCGATGTAGTCCGCGGCGGCCTGCGCGTACGCGGCGGCCACCTCGACGGCGGCCGTCGGGTCGTTGCCGGTCGTCGCGGTGACGACGATCGAGCCGGCCTCCTCGTCGAGCGCGACCGTGACGGTGTCGGAGAACAGGTCCGAGCGCAGCAGCATGTTCCGCTCCGCCGCGGCGTCGGCGACCTCGGGCTGGGCGGCCACCCGTGAGGCGAGCTCGAGGTGCTGCCGGGTCTGCGAGGTCGACGCGGTCGTCGCGTCGGGGGAGAGGACCAGCTCGGTCGACGCGCTCCCGGGCGAGGACCGCAGGCGCTCGGCCGCGGACGGCGCCGTCGCGGCCGCCAGCCCCGCTCCGAGCGCGACCAGCGCCGCGACCACCCACCACCGACGTAGGACTCTCCGGCTGAACCGGATCCCCCCGAAGTTCCCCATCGCCAACCGCCTTCTCACGTACTCGTGGACTCGTCGGGCACGTGGCGTCCCCCGCGCGATCGGTGGCCCCCCTGATGCGCGCGTGGTGCCTGTGCACCTTGATCGTTTCTGATGTCCGTTTTGTCCGGCAATGCCTGAGGGACAAACATGACCGGAAGTAAACTTCTGGTTCTGCTGTGACGGACGTGTTGAGCCGGACGGGTGGCGTCGGGCTGGGGAGTGGGTCAGTCCCCGCGCGGGACCAGCGGCAGCACCGGCGCCGGAGGCCGGGGCGTGGTGCCCGGGGCGGGCAGACCGTCGACGAGGGCGCGAACCAGGTCCAGCACGTCGTCCGCGTCGAGGACGAGGGCGGAGAACGGTCCTTCGGTCGTGCCGATGCCCAGGCGCACGGACCGGGCGTCGGGGGACCAGGCCACGCTCAGGGCCCGGGCGGGGTCGGCGACGTCGGAGAACGAGGCGGCGGGCGGTCCGAACTCGGGGCGGGAGGGACGGCGCAGCGGCACGACGTCGGCCATACGGGGAATTGTCCCTGGCGACAACGGCGCGTTGTCAATTCGCGGCCGGAGGATCTCACGTGATTCTCAAGGCGGCCGTTGTGCCTTAGTTTCGACGCGCGTTCACCCGTGCTTTCCCCGTCGGTCACGTCCGGTCACCCGCGGGTCCACTCCTCGCCCCTTCGAGGCACCCATGAGCGAGCTCGTCCAAGAACGTGTCGTCACCGCCATCAGCCACGACCAGGTCGCTGCGCCGGGCAGCGGGACGTGGGTCCTCGACGCCGGGCACTGCCCCCGCCCCGTCTGCCGGTTCGCCGCACCGCTGTTCCGCACCGGCTTCCAGCGCGGGTTCGGCGAGACCTTCGCCCGGTACGGCGTCCTGCTCGACCACATGGACGTCGCGATCGTCCGGGGCTTCATCTACAACCAGTTGCGCGCCCTCGGCGCCCCGCCGGAGGCGGTGAACCACCCGCCGAAGGAGGTCTTCGACCAGATCCTGGCGGGGTCGCCGCCGCACCAGGAGCGGCTCGCCACCGCCGATCTCGTGTGGGCGACGCGGCGCTGGCGGGAGGACCTCGACCGCTGGGACACGTTGGAGAAGCCGGCGCGGAACGCCCGGCGCGACGCACTCGACGCGGTCGACCTCGCGAGCCTGAGCGACGAGGAGCTGCTCGAGCACCTCGCCGTCTGCCGGGACGAGGTCATCGAGGGGTGGTACGTCCATCACCGGTACAACGGGGCGGCGCTGCTGCCCGTCGGCGACTACGTCGTCCACGCGCTGCGCTGGACCGGCCGTTCGCCGTCCGAGCTGCTGATGGCTCTCGCCGGGACCAGCCCGGTCTCCTCCGGCGGCGGGCCGGAGCTCGCGGTCCTCGCGGCCGCCGTCCGGGACGACCCGGCGGCGCAGATCCTCGCCACCGCCGAGCGCGACCCGGCCGAGATCGTGGCCGCCCTGGCCGGCTGGCCGGGCGCGGTGGGTGAGGCCTTCGCCGCCTACGAGCGCGTCGTCCGCTTCCTCGCGATCGAGGGTGAGGACTCGATCGGCATGCCGTGCACGATCGAGGAGCCCGAGCTGATGGTCAGCCGGCTGCGCGCCGCGCTCGACGCCCCCGCGGTCGACCCGGCGCAGACCGCGGCCGCGGCCGCCTGCGCCGCGATCCGTGCGGCCGTCCCGCCCGAGCACCGCGCCGAGTTCGACGACCTGCTGGCGGAGGCGCGGCTGGTCTACCGGATGCGGGACGAGCGGGCCGTCCACGGCGACCGGGCCATCGGCACCGTCACCCGGCGCGCTCTGCTCGAGGTCGGGCGTCGCCTGGTGCAACGTCAGTTGCTCGACGCGCCCGACCACGCGGTGGACCTCGACCTCGACGAGGTGGCCTCGCTGCTGCGCGACGGCTCGGGCCCCGACACCGCCGAGGTCGCCCGCCGGGTGTTCTGGCGGCTGAGCGCGGACTACCGCGAGATGCCACCGATCTTCGGCGAGGTCCCCGGCCCGCCGCTGCCGGCCGAGTGGCTGCCGCCGGCGGCCGCGCGCATCCACATCGCGTTCGGGTTCGCCATCGACGCGGTGCTCTCCGACATCGGGCCCGCCGCGGCGGCCGAGGACGGCGTCGTGACCGGAATGCCGGTGGGCGGCGGCGTGCGCGAGGGCACGGCCAAGGTCCTGCGCGGCGCCGACGACCTCGACCGCATCGAGCCCGGCGACATCCTCGTCACGACCTCCACGGGTCCGGCGTTCAACCTCGTGCTGCCGATGCTCGCGGGCCTGGTCACCGACCGTGGCGGCCTGCTCTCCCACGCCGCGATCGTGGCGCGGGAGTTCGCGCTGCCCGCCGTCGTGGGGTGTGCGATCGCGACGATCTCGATCCCGGACGGTGCGCGCGTGCGCATCGACGGCGACGCGGGGACGGTCACGCTGCTGTGAGCGGTTCGGCACGAGCAGGGCGCCGGGGCAGGCACCGGGTGAGGCGAACCTGGTGATGTCGCCGGTCGAGCGGCGGCTGCTCGCGGCCGCCTGCCTGACCACCACGCTCGTGCCGATCAGTTCGACGATGATCGCGGTCGCGCTGCCGGACGTCCGCGACGACTTCGGGTTGTCCGTGGCGGCGGCGGTGTGGCTGGTCAGTTCCTACCTCGTCGTCACCGCCGCGAGTCAGCCGGTCGCGGGCAGCCTGGGCGACCGGCTGGGCCGGCACCGGTTGGTGGTGTTCGGCATCGTCGGCTTCGGTGCGGCCTCGATCCTCGGCGCGGCCGCGCCCACGTTCGAGATCGCGGTGGCGGCCCGGTGCATCCAGGCCGTGTGCGGTGCGCTCGCGCTGGTGAACGCCGCGGCGACGGTGCGCACGGTGCTGCCCGCGGAGCGCCGCGGCCGCGCCTTCGGCCTGATCGGCGCCTCCGCGACGCTCTCCGCCGCCGCCGGGCCTCCCGTCGGCGGCATCGCCGTCGCCGCCGCCGGATGGCGGGGGACGTTCCTCGCGGTGCTGCCGCTGGTGGCGCTCGCGCTGATCACCGTCCTCCGCTGGCTGCCGGCGGGGGAGCCCGACGGCGCCCGCGAGGCCGCCCGCTCGCGTTTCGACGTCGTCGGCTCGGTGCTCCTGCTGGGGACGCTGTCGCTGTCGGCGGTCCTGGTCAACCAGCTCGCGGCCGAACGGCCCGCGACGCTGCTGGTCGGCCTGGCCGCCGCCGCGACGGCGCTGGCCTTCCTGTTCGCCCGCCAGGAACGCGCGCACCCGCAGCCGGTGCTGGACCTCGGCGTGCTGCGCGTCCGCGCCGTCGCGGCGGCGGGGGTGGCGATCGGGGCCTCGAACCTGGCGCAGTACCTCGTGCTGCTCGCCGTCCCGCTGCTCATCGAGGGCCACACGTCGAGCGCGGGCGCGGGCGTGATCCTGGCGCCGATGCTGGTCGGCTCCGGCATCTTCGCCCCGATCGGTGGGCGCCTCGCGGACCGGTACGGCCGCCGTGCCCCCGCCATGGGTGGCTGCGTCGTCCTCGCGGTTGCGATGGGCGGCATGGTGCCGTTGGACCTGCACGAGAACGTCGTGCTCACCGCCGTCCTGCTGGGACTGGCCGGGATGGGACTCGGGTTGTCGACGTCCGCGATCGTCACGGCCGGCGCCGAGGCCCTGCCGGCGGCTCAGGCCGGGGTCGCCGCCGGCGTGTCCTCGTCCTCGCGCTACCTCGGCAGCATCCTCGGGACGAGCCTGCTCGCGGTCCTCGTCGACAGCGGGACGGGCCGGCCGGTGTTCGCCGTCGCCGCTGCGGCGGCGGTGGTCGCGGCGCTGGCCGCGGCGGCCTTCG
This sequence comes from Sporichthya brevicatena, assembly GCF_039525035.1. Taxonomy (NCBI): domain Bacteria; kingdom Bacillati; phylum Actinomycetota; class Actinomycetes; order Sporichthyales; family Sporichthyaceae; genus Sporichthya; species Sporichthya brevicatena. The sequence goes on along the minus strand of NZ_BAAAHE010000015.1, from coordinate 21,612 downwards.
TCCAGGATCGCCCCGTACGCTGACCGGCGGACCGGACCCGGCGGGACGCCCGGGGCCGTCGCTCACCGAGGGGATTGCGCACGTGGCGTACGACGCAGGGGCGGAAGGGTCGCTGGACGACCTGGCGCTGGCCCGGGAACTCGCGGCGGCGGCGGGGGAGCGCCTGGCCGAGCTGCGGGCCGGCTGGGAGGGCGACGAGGCGGACCTGCGCAAGGCCGGGGACGCCGCCGCCCAGGAGCTGCTCGCGGCACGCCTGACCGCGGCGCGGCCCGACGACGCCGTGCTGTCCGAGGAGGCCAAGGACGACCCCGTCCGCCTCGGGGCGGACCGTGTCTGGATCGTCGACCCGCTCGACGGCACCCGCGAGTTCGGCGAGGGCCGCCACGACTGGGCCGTGCACGTCGCGCTGTGGGAGCGCTCCGCGGGTGCCGCGGGGGACCTGACCGTGGGCGCGGTCGCCCTGCCCGGGCGGGGCCTGGTGCTCGGCTCCGACGGTGCGCAGCGGGTGCCCGAGGCCGCCGAGGGCAGCCCGATCCGCATCGCGGTCAGCCGCACCCGCCCGCCGGCGGTCGCCGTGGCGGTCGCGGAGGCGCTCGGGGCGGAGCTGGTCCCGATGGGGTCGGCGGGCTACAAGGTCACGGCGGTCGTCCGCGGCGAGGTCGACGCGTACGTCCACGGCGGGGGCCAGTACGAATGGGACTCCGCGGCGCCGGTCGCGGTCGCCCGCGCCGCCGGGGTGCACACCAGCCGCCTCGACGGATCGCCCCTGATCTACAACCGGCCCGACCCGCTGCTGCCCGATCTGGTCATCGCGCGGGCCGAGCTGGCCCAGCCGCTGCTGGCCGCCATCGCCGCCGCGTCCGCGACCTGAGTGATCGTCGCCGGGCTCGACACGGGAGAATTCGCCTCATGAGCGAGAAGACGATCGCCTCGAACGACTACCAGCTGAGCCAGTTGCGCGTGCTGGAGTCCGAGTCGGTGCACATCATCCGCGAGGTCGCCGCCGAGATGGAGCGGCCCTGCCTGCTGTTCTCCGGCGGCAAGGACTCCGCGGTCATGCTGCACATCGCGGCGAAGGCGTTCGCCCCGGCGAAGATCCCCTTCCCGGTCATGCACGTCGACACCGGGCACAACTTCCCCGAGGTGCTGGAGTTCCGCGACGCCGAGGTCGAGCGGTTCGGCGTCCAGCTGATCGTGGCCTCGGTCCCCGAGGCGATCGAGCGCGGGATGGTCCGCGAGGAGCCCAACGGCTCGCGCAACCGGATCCAGACGCCGGTCCTGCTCGAAGCCTGTGAGAAGCACCGCTTCACCGCGCTGTTCGGCGGCGCGCGCCGCGACGAGGAGCGGGCGCGGGCGAAGGAGCGGATCTTCTCCTTCCGCGACGAGTTCGGCCAGTGGGACCCGAAGAACCAGCGCCCGGAGCTGTGGAACCTCTACAACGGACGCATCCACACGGGTGAGTCGATCCGGGTGTTCCCGCTGTCCAACTGGACCGAGCTCGACATCTGGCACTACATCGGCGAGGAGAACGTGCAGCTCCCGTCGATCTACTACGCCCACGAGCGCGAGGTGTTCCTCCGCGACGGGATGCTGATGGCGAACAACGAGTTCTGCCGGCCGCGCGAGGGCGAGGAGACCTTCACCGCAATGGTGCGCTACCGCACCGTCGGTGACGCCACGCTCACCGCGGCGGTGCGCTCCGACGCCACGACCGTCGAGGCGATCATCGAGGAGGTCGGCGCCACCCGGCAGACCGAACGCGGCGCCACCCGCGGTGACGACCGCGCCACCGAGGCAGCAATGGAAGACCGCAAGAAGGAGGGGTACTTCTAATGGACCTTCTGCGGTTCGCCACCGCCGGTTCCGTCGACGACGGCAAGTCGACGCTCATCGGCCGCCTGCTCTACGACACCAAGTCGATCTTCGAGGACCAGCTCGAGCACGTCGAGAAGGTCAGCCGCGACAAGGGACGCGAGTACACCGACCTCGCGCTGCTCACCGACGGCCTGCGCGCCGAGCGCGAGCAGGGCATCACCATCGACGTCGCGTACCGCTACTTCGCCACCCCGAAGCGGAAGTTCATCATCGCGGACACCCCGGGGCACATTCAGTACACGCGCAACATGGTGACGGGGGCGTCGACCGCGGACCTCGCGATCATCCTCGTCGACGCGCGCAACGGACTGGTCGAGCAGTCCCGCCGGCACGCGTTCCTCGCCTCGCTGCTGCAGGTGCCGCACGTCGTCGTCGCCATCAACAAGATGGACCTCGTCGACTGGGACCAGGCGGTCTACGACCGGATCCACGCCGAGTTCAAGGCCTTCGCCGCCCGGCTGCGTATCCCGGACCTGGTGACGATCCCGGTGTCGGCGCTCAACGGCGACAACGTCGTCGAGCGCTCGTCGGCCTCGCCCTGGTACGGCGGGTCGTCGCTGCTGCACCACCTGGAGAACGTCCACGTCGCCAGCGACCGCAACCTGATCGACGTCCGGTTCCCCGTCCAGTACGTGATCCGGCCGCAGACCAAGGAGCACCACGACTACCGCGGGTACGCGGGCCAGGTCGCCGGTGGTGTGCTGAAGCCGGGCGACACCGTCACCGTCCTGCCGAGCGGCTTCTCGACCACGATCGAGGCGATCGACTCGCTCAACGGTCCGGTGGAGCAGGCCTTCTCGCCGATGTCGATCGTCGTGCGCCTCGCCGACAACCTCGACGTCAGCCGCGGCGACATGATCTGCCGCCCGCACAACATGCCCACGGTCACGCAGGACATCGATGCGATGGTCTGCTGGATGGCGACCGAGCCGCTGCGGCCCGGCATGAAGCTCGCGATCAAGCACACGACGCGGTCCGCGCGGGCGCTCGTCAAGGACCTGCAGTACCGGCTGGACATCAACACGCTGCACCGGGACGAGACCACCGGCCAACTCGGACTGAACGACATCGGACGGGTGCGTCTGCGGACAACGGCCCCGCTCTTCGTCGATGATTACGGCAAGAACCGGGCGACCGGGGGATTCATCCTCATCGACGAGGGAACGAACGTGACAGTCGGCGCCGGGATGATCACCGACACGCAGTGACACGGCCGCCTCGAACCTTGGAGCGGTGCACATGTCTCGGCCCGGTCGTACCTTCGCAACCGCTGTGGGCGTCCTGGCCTTCGCGTTGACCGCTCCGAGCGCACTGGCGGGGCCGGCGGACGCCCCGTCCGTCGCGGCCGACGACCCGACGCCCTCGCCGTCGCCCACGCCGTCGCCCACGCCCAGCCCGACCCCGGGGGGCCTGTTCCCGAACGCCGCGACCCCGACGCCGACGCCGACCCCCACGCCCGTCCCGCCGAAGGACACCGGCAAGGAGGTCGACCCCCGGTTCCTGCCGGACTTCCGGTTGGCCGGGGTCCAGGACCTGCGGCTGACGCGGGACCGCGGTGGCCGCCTGCAGCTGCGCTTCTCCAGCACGCTGCTGAACCACGGGACGCACGAGATGAAGGTGCGCGCGGTGCGGCCGAAGCCCAAGGGCAAGTTCACCGTGTCGCAGCGGATCCGGCTGAAGAACGGTCACTGGACCTGGCGGAAGCTCCCGGTCGGGACCGTCTACGCCGGCGACGGCCACTCGCACCAGCACCTCCGCGACATCGTGCAGTACCGGATGTACCTCGTGGACGCCGACGGCAACCTGGTGACGGAGGACAAGCGCCGCGCGCGCAAGATCGGTTTCTGCATCTACGACAACGTCCGGCTGCCGGCCCGCGCCGGGCAGCCGAAGCGGCCGGTCTTCAAGCGGGGTGGTTGCGGCACCCGAACCTCGACCAAGCTCTCGATGGGGCTGTCCGTCGGATGGGGCGACTTCTACGACTGGCGGTTGCCCGGCCAGTACGTGAGCCTGGCCGGCCTGCCGGCGGGGGTGTACACCTTGATCGGCGAGGCGAACCCGCAGGGCGTGCTGTACGAGCAGAAGACCAAGAACAACGGAGTCTTCCTGAAGTTCAAGCTGCGCCGGTCGGGCAAGGTGTCGATCAAGATCCTCGGCAAGGGCTACCGGCCCGGCGACAAGTCGGTCGCGAACGTCTCGTCGCACGACGACTCCGGCCCGTCCGACCGTTCGCCCGGCGACCACACGCACTCGAGCGAACCGGCCGCGACCGCGGCTCGACCGGTCCGGGCTCTGGCGTCCCGGCGCCCGGGGCGGTTGACTACCCGTCATGGCCTTCGACGCGAGCACCCTTGACGCCATCCTGAACAACGCCGTCGCCGAGGGACACGTCCCCGGCCTGGCGGCCGTGGTCGTCGACCGGGACGGCACGCTGTACTCCGGCGCCGCCGGGTCGGTGCGCGCGGGCGGTGAGGCGGTCAGTGCGTCGACGATGTTCCGGTACGCCTCCTGCACGAAGGCAATCGCCAGCGTCGCCGCCCTGCAGCTGATCGAGCAGGGGAAGCTGTCGCTCGACGACGAGGTCTCGGCGCTGCTGCCGGAGTTCGCCAAACTCCAGGTGCTCGACGGGTTCGACGGCGACCAGCCGATCCTCCGCCCGCCGGCGCGCTCGCCGCTGGTGCGTGAGCTGCTGACCCACTCGTCGGGTCTGACGTACTTCTTCACCAACGCCGCGATGGCGCAGTTCCACGCGGCCACCGGGGCTCCCGACATTCTGACGGGGCAGAAGGCAGCGCTCACCGACGTCCCGCTGGCCCGCGACCCCGGTCAGATCTGGGACTACGGCACCAACACCGACTGGCTCGGCCTGCTCGTCGAGCAGGTCAGCGGACAGTCGTTCGACGCGTACCTCGACGAGCACGTCCTCGGCCCGCTCGGCATGACCGACGTGACGTTCTCCCCGACGCCCGAGCAGCGCGACCGGCTCATGCCGGTGCACGCCCGGACCCCGGACGGCGGCCTGGCCGAGACCCCGCTGGAGCTCGCGGAGAACCCCGAGTACTTCTCCGGCGGGCACGGCCTCTACGGCACCGCCGAGGCCTACGGCCGCTTTCTCCGCGCGATGCTGCGCGGCGGCGAGCTCGACGGCAACCGGATCCTGCAGCAGGAGACCGTCGAGCTCGCGTTCAGCGACCAGCTTCGCGGCGTCCCGATGCCGACGGACGGGATCGTCTCCACCGTCCCCGAGTTGACCAACGACGTCCCGCCGTTCCCGTTCGCGGAGTCCTGGGGCCTCGGCTTCCACCTGGTGCTCGAAGACGTCCCCGGCGCCCGCCGCGCCGGCACCGGCGACTGGGCCGGCATCTTCAACCTCTACTACTGGATCGACCGGTCCACCGGGGTCGGCGGCATGATCCTGACCCAGGTGCTCCCGTTCTTCGACGCCGGCGTCGTCACCACCTCGATGGGCCTCGAGGCCGCCGTCTACGCGGAGCTCGGCATCGCGTAGCCCGCCGGGGTCGCCCGCCGGGGTTGCCCGCCGGGGTCGCCCGCCGGGGTTGCGCTTCACTCGCCGGGAGCAGCCCTTACTCGCTCGGCCGGGCGAGTGAGGCCTGTCGCCGACGAGTGAAGCGCGTCCAGATCAGGCGCCGGCGCGGGCTCGGCGGAGAGCGGCGCGGACGCGACGGAGGACATCGTCGGCCGCGTTCATGAGCTGACCCCACGTCACGCGGATCACCTGGTAGCCGGCGGCACGGAGCTCGTCCTCGCGGAGCTTCTCCTTCCACAGCGCGTCGGGGTCGTCGTACTTGAGGCGGCCGTCGAACTCGACGATCACGCGCTCGTCGGCGAAGAGGAAGTCCACGCGCCCGATCGTCGTTCCGTCGCCGCGGCAGATGGTCACCTGCGCCTGGGGGTGGAGCCCGGCCTCGGCGAGGATGGCGCGGGTGAGGGACTCGCCGACCGACTCGGTGTCGCCATCGGCGATCTCGAGCGCGCGGGCGGCGCGGCGGGTGTAGGGCCATCCGCGGCAGTCGGTCAGCACCTGATCGATTTGCGGCTTCGTCGTCAGCTTCCTCCGCAGTGCGGACTCCGCCATCGCCACCCCCGCGCGGAAGTGGTGATGCCGCGCCAGGTCCACGACGGTGCGGGCCACGGTCGTGACGGGGAGGTCGCCCGGTCCGGTGGTGACGTGGCTCGCCGGCAGCTGCGCCGGCCACAGCCGCAACCCCGGGTAGGTGCGTACCTTGCCGAGCTCGGGCACCGCGAGCCAGACGGTGTCGAGATCGGGCGGGGTCAGGAAGTCCAGCCCCCACAGCACTCCCGCCGACCGATGGGCGACGACGGCGTCCGGCGAGCTCACCGCCAGCAGCGCGGCGCCCGCGCAGGCCAGGTGCTGATCGCGCGGGTCCGGTTCCGGCCCACCCCGCTGGTAGATCCCGCGACGGAGCGTCGCCCACTGCCGGGCCACCCGCAGGCGTTCGATCTCGTCGCGCGAGTAGCCGAGCTCCCGGGCCCGCGCGGCCGGAATCAGCGGCTCCAGCGCCGCCGGCCGCGGCGGTGCGGTCGTTCCCCAGTCGTCTGGTCGTTTCATGACGTCCCCCCGGTTCGCCGTGTCTGGCGGGGGATTCTCGCCCATCCGCGGCTCCGGGCCCCGACGTTGTCCACAGGTGCCGACTCCCGGCTCGCCGGGGGCCGCGCTTCACTCGCCGGAAGCAGCCCTTACTCG